>JADLCC010000592.1 GCA_020847425.1 Saprospiraceae bacterium | reverse complement strand
GGGGTGGGGTTGGCTCGCGAGCGGTAGAAAACGTGAAACTATTTTTTTAAGCGTTACTAAATTAAAAAATGTCTAATGTCCAATGTCCAATGTGAGACAGCCCCTCAATACCACGGCACAAAAATCGCGGCGTTGATTTGCAGACATCCCTCAAGCGCTCACTTTTCCCGGTCAAAACAACCCAACCATGCTCCGCCCACTCCGCTTCAGCATCCAAAACCAGCCCTTCTTTCTGCTCCCCATCGAGGGCGGGCTGTTTGATATGGGTATGGAAAAGGACGATCCGGATGCCTATGGATGGGAGCAGCCGGTACACCCGGTGCGGGTGCCCACGTTTTACCTGGCGCAGTATCCGGTGACGCAAGCCTTGTGGGCGGCGGTGATGGGCCGGGAGGAATGGGAACCCTTTTTTACCGGCGACGAGCGGCCGATGGAGCGGGTTTCTTGGGACGACGCCCAGGTGTTTTTGAAAAAACTTCAGACTGCTACGCAGCAGCCCTTTCGGCTGCCCAGCGAAGCAGAATGGGAATTTGCGGCGCGTGGCGGTATATACTCCCTCCCCCCTGGGGAGGGTAGGGGTGGGGTTGATTCGCCCCCTGGGGAGGGCCGGGCCGCGTCCCGAAACCTCGGGGGTGGGGTTTATTCCGGCAGCCAGCGGCTGAAAGAAGTAGGCTGGTATGCAGGCAACAGCCACGGCGAAACCAAACCGGTGGGCTGCAAATTTCCCAATGAACTTGGCTTGTACGACATGAGCGGCAATGTATGGGAATGGTGCGAGGATGACTTGTTTAATGATTACCAATACGCGCCATCTGATGGTAGTGCCTGGATTGATAAACTGGATAGGAGGGCGGATCGGGTTTGTCGCGGAGGAAGTGGTAGATTAAAAGTCTTTGGCTGCCATATTGCTTATCGTGGTCATTGGGAGCCAAAGTATCGTGGTAATAACAATGGCCTCCGGCTTGCTTTGTCCCTGCAGTGAAGTGGCAGCGGGAGGCAAGGCAAAATGTAAGATGTAAAATGTAAAAGTCAAAAGGGTGTTTATGGGGAATGGGAGCGGCGATACGTGGGGCCGATCAGTTCTATGGAATATTTCAACATTGGAAATTCGGTGTTCGATATTCGACATTCCCCGATGTTTTTCCTTTGAAAAATGTCGAATGTCGAACACCGAAAATCCAATATCGAAGTATCAACACCCAGAACTGATCGGCTCCTTCTCCCGATGGCCTGAACAAAAACGAGTGTGCAAGCCCCCCTCCCATTTATGGGGAGGGGTTGGGGGTGGGGTTGTCCCGCGAAACGCCGCCATTTATTTTGGGGGCTGAAGACCCACGGATATCGGGTTCGGGTCGGAGACCCGAACCAGCAGCGCCGATCAGTTCTATGGAACATTTCGATATTGGAAATTCGGTGTTCGATATTCGACATTTTTAAAAGGAAAAACGTCGGGGAATGCCGAATATCGAACACCGAATATCCAATATCGAAGTATCAAAACCCAGAGATGACCGGCCCTGGGGGGTAAGGTGGGTTATTATTGTTTTTTAACCTCCGCCTGCTGGACGGTGCAGGGTTTAACGCTTTTCACTCGACACCGGCGACCTCCAAAAGCCCTAAGGGCGGAGGCGCACAAACGACAAAAACAGCATGCTCTTCCTGCTCACACCCTTTTGACTTTTACATTTTACACCGTACATTTTACATTTCACTGGCGCCGCATCCAAACATTGCCTACCTTTGCCCCAACATTTTTTAACCTCTGGTATTTTGTCCGCCCTGGACAACGAAGTTTTTGGAGTGTACATCGAGCCCTGTTTTGTCATAAGTTGCTCAATGTCAGTTGTTCATCTCCCAGTACTTTGCCCCTTGAAGGTGCGCCACCGAAACGCACCACCGCGCATGAGACCAGGACATTCCAAATTTTTGGAACCGTTGTACGCTGCCCGTACCCTTCTGTTTCCCTTCGAAACAGGCCGATTCGGGCGAACAACCAATTCCGACAAGCATTTATTTTTCTATGTTATTCAAAGAATTATCGCTCATCGAGCCGCTGCTCCGCGCGCTCGAAACCGAGGGCTATGAGCAACCCACACCCATCCAGGAACAAGCCATCCCCATCGTATTGGCTCGCCAGGACCTGCTCGGCTGTGCCCAAACCGGCACCGGCAAAACAGCAGCCTTCGCCCTGCCCATGCTCCAACTGCTGGCCAGCGGCGCGCCCAAAAGCGGCACACGCCCCATCCGCGCCCTGATCCTGACCCCCACCCGCGAACTGGCCATCCAGATCGGCGAAAGTTTCACCGCCTACGGCCGGAATCTTTCGCTACGCAACTTCGTCATCTTCGGCGGCGTGGGCCAAACACCCCAAACCGATGCGCTCCGGCGCGGCACCGACGTGCTCATCGCCACTCCGGGCCGCCTGCTCGACCTCATGAAACAAGGCTACGTCAACCTCCGCGATATCGAAATTTTCGTGCTCGACGAGGCCGACCGCATGCTCGACATGGGTTTCATCCACGACGTGAAAAAGGTGATCGCCAAATTGCCGACCCAGCGCCAAACGCTGTTCTTCTCGGCCACCATGCCGTCCGAAATCTCCAGCCTGGCCAATTCCATCCTGACCAACCCGGCCCGCGTGGAAGTGACCCCTGTGTCGTCGACCGCCGAAAAAGTGGAACAGTCCGTGTATTTTGTGGACAAACACAACAAAAGACACCTGCTGGCCCACCTGCTGCAAGACAAATCGATCCGCTCGGCCCTGGTGTTTACCCGCACCAAACACGGCGCCAACAAAGTAGCCGCTGATGTGGTGAAAGCCGGCGTTTCGGCGGAGGCTATCCACGGCAACAAGTCGCAAAATGCCCGCCAACAGGCGCTGAAGAACTTCAAAATGGGTCGCACCCGGGTGCTGGTGGCCACCGACATCGCCGCGCGCGGTATCGACATCGACGAACTCTCGCACGTGGTGAACTACGAACTGCCCAACATCCCCGAAACCTACGTGCACCGCATCGGCCGCACCGGCCGCGCAGGCGCCAGCGGGATCGCTGTGTCGTTTTGCGAAGCGGAAGAACTGCCCTACCTCAAAGACATCCAGAAACTGACGGGCCAACTCGTGCCGGTAGTCGACGAGCATCCCTACGCCGCCGATCTCCGGGCGCCCAGCCTGCCTACGCCCTCGCAAGCGCCCCCGCGCGGCAAAGGCAGCCGCCGCAACGCAGCGCCCGCCAACCCGCCCGCGCCACGCATGCCGGCCAACGAACGCGAAGACATCATTCCGCTGCCCGAACGCAAACCCGACGCGATGCGCCCCGAACAGGGCACCCGCAGCGGCGAACCGGAACGCAACCGCCAGGACGGCCAAAACGGCCGCCGCGATCAGCCCCGGCAGCAGCAAGGCGGCGGCGAACGCCAGCCCCAGCGCAACAACGACCGCCGCGATGGACAACGCAGCAGCGGCGGCCGCGACGAGCGCCGTGGCCCCAACCCGCGCCGCGAAGACAGCCGCCCCGGTGGCGAACGCCGCGACAACCCCAACCGCTCCGAACGCCGCGACGACGGCAACCGGCGCGAGGGCCAGCGCACAGAATCCAGCCGCCCGGAGCCCAAGCGCCCGCCGCAGCAACAGCAAAAACAGGAACCAAAACTGACCCGCGAGGAAGTGGCTTCGGCCATGCGCAACCGCTTTGCTTCCATCCTGGAGGTGGCGGCCATCGAAAAGCAGGTGCGCCCGCCCAAGCCCCGGACGGATTTCCGGGAGCGCAACAACGACCGCAACGGTCCGCCGAAGGACAAACCCTTTGGCGGTGGCGGCGGCCCGAAACGGCGCCGCTAGGCGGAAACAATTCCGGTCTGCATAAAAAAAACGGCAGGCGCTCAGCAGCGTCTGCCGTTTTTTTTGTGCCCGGTCTGAGCGGAAAGGGGCAATCGTGGAGCAGCTGCTCAGGCTTGGTGGAGCAAGTCGGCAATGGCTTTTTGCAGGCGGATTTTGGCGGGGACCGGGATATCCTGATCGTACAGGATGGCGGCGCTCAGGCTTTCGAAGAAGGTGTTCGTGAGGGCTGATTTTTCCGTCTCAAACTGAAACGTCTCCGGATTGAAGTGCAGAAGGTCCATCAGCGTGCAATTCAAGGCTTCGGCAATGAGCTGCATTTGGCGAAGGGTGGGCGACAATTTCCCGGTTTCAATGTTTCGATACGTGCGAATGCAAATGCCGAGATGTTCAGCCAAATGTTCTTGGGTGATTTCACGGAGCAAACGGAGTTTTCTGATCTTTAACGCTGTGTCGGGCATGGATGAGGGTATGAGAGTAAATGAAGCGGCAAAATTTTGCCGGTAATGTAAGAGTATTTGCCGCTAATAGACAAGAGGAAGGGTATGTTTTAACAAGATATATATAGATCTTTGATGCTGTGGTCTGAAACCTGTAACTCAAATAACCAATTGCAGGCTTTTTTCATTGCAATCCCTCTGCAATTCTGCCTGCACAGCTAATCATTTAATGGTTCTGGTTTGTGTTTTCTTCAGTTGACTATGCTGAAGACTTCGTTTTATTCGCCTGTTCTGAAAGGAACTTGTTCGAATAAGGCCTTATCCTGTACTGTCCTATACAAAACAGTGAATTTTAAATTTCCGGATACTGGATGTTCGTGCATCTGGTGTTGTATGCTCTTATTGTCTAAAATATAGAAAAATGCAAAACAGACTTGTTCTTTGCCTGCTGCTGATCTTGGCGGGCCTTGCTGTGGAAGCCCAGTCGTGTTTGATACAGGGTGGGGTAGTAAATGAAAAGGAGGAAGGTGTTGAATTTGCGAGCGTGGGGGTGTACCAGGATAGTGTATTTCTATGGGGGCAAATTACGGATGGGCAGGGGCGCTTTAGTATCCCGGCGGCTTGTGGTCAGAAATACAGGGTCGAACTTAAGTACCTGGGCTATAGTACGGTGCAGGCAGAAGTGCTGAGTTCTGCCGAACTGGCTTCACTACATTTTGTACTAAAGCCGGAATCAGCACAGTTGAAAGAAGTATTGGTGCGCTCGCGCAAGCCAGTGATAGAGCGGAAAGCCGATCGACTTATTTATTACGTCGATACCAGTTTGCTGGCTGCCAATCATTCGGCGATGGAAGTGCTGAAAACCACCCCTTCCGTTTGGGTGGATGGCGCTGGTAATGTCCGTATCAACGGACGAGTTGGGGCCAAGGTGATGATCAATGGCAAATTACTCAAAATGAGCGGCGTCCAACTTCAAAGTTACTTAAACGGCCTGGATGGCGAGCAAATCAGCCGGATTGAGGTGATTGCAGTGCCAGGCGCCGAATATGACGCTGCCAGCAAGGGGGGTATCCTGAACATTGTGATGAAGAAAAAATTCCTGGATGGCTTTCAAAGTAATTTATTTGGGGGCTACGAACAGGGCCGTTACCCGGAGTATAGTACCGGCATTTTTTCCAACTACAAAAAAGGACGGCTGACCACAACGACCAATTTCTACATTTTTCAGAAAAATACGTTCTGGGACCGGGTGGAAAATCGGGCCAATCCGGTGTCCGGTTTCGCTCTGGAATCGACGACTGACGGCAAAATGCAGGTTAATAATAACCAGTTGCGCCTGGGAGCAGAGTATGACCTTAGTGATAATCAACTGGCCAGCGTCGAATACGTGCGTACCTACAACCTAAACGATTTCAAGGTAGATGCTTTTACGGGCCTGGACCGGCAGAGTCAATCCAACACAGTCGAGGGCTTTTACCACACGACATCCAAAAACATCTATCAGGGTACTGTTTTGAACTACCAATGGACAACGGACACCCTCGGTTCAAATTTGAAAATTTTAGGCGACTATATTGACAACGACAACTTTTCAAAGGGTTCGTTTGTATCGGATTATTACACCGAAGCGCATATTTTTGAAAGAAACACGACTAAGCGCAATAGTCTTGACCAGTTTTCCAAGATATACTCCGGGCAGGCTGATTTTCTGAAAAACTTTAAAAACAGTTCTTCGGTAGGTGCTGGCCTCAAGTTCAACGGCAGCAAGATCGATAACGATGTCATTGAAGAGGATTTGGTGAATGGCGTTTTTGTCGTCAACCCGCAGCGGGCCAACCATTTTGTGTATGATGAGTCTATTGCAGCCTCTTATCTGAACTATTCGGGGACTTTGGATAAATTTCAATACAAAGTGGGCCTCCGGCTGGAAAACGCCACGGTGCGCGGGAAATCGCTGGATAGTTCCGAAAATTTTAGCACTACTTATCTGGATTGGTTCCCCAGCCTCAGCCTGTTGCGCGAGTTTGGGAAAGAAAAGAACAATTCCATGTCACTGAGCGCCAACCGAAAAATAGAACGCCCTGATTTTGAGGCACTTAATCCTTTTGAGTATGCCTTGAATGAGTTTACCATCCTGCGCGGCAATCCGGCTCTCCGCCCGGAATACACCTATACTGCCGAACTAAATTATACGTATCAAAACGCTTACTCGCTGGATGCCTATTATTCCCGTACCGATGATATCATGAACAGGGTGTTGCTGGCCAATCAGGATATTGCGGTGTATCAGGTACAAAATATTTCCCAACAACGGTCGTACGGCCTCAGTGCCAACCTCCCCATTACCATTCTGAAAGATCACTGGCGTAGTTCTACCTACTTGTCGGTGTTCAACAACACCTATGCATCGGATTTGATTGATGAATCTAAGGTGACGTTTACCGCCCGCTTTAACCAGAGTTTTAACCTGAAAAGCGGCTTGCGTGGCAACCTTACAGTGCAATATTCTTCCAAAGAACTGTATGCCAACCTTATATATGATGCCTATTGGCAAGCCGATGCCAATATCAGTATGTCCTTTTTAAAGCAAAAACTTACAGTAAGCCTGGGCGCTCAGGATATTTTCAGGACTAAAAATAATAATACAGTTCTGGTCGACTCTTCCGAACGCATAAGGAGCCTTGAACGTATTCAAACACAAAAAATTCAATTATATCTTTTTTATAGATTGAATATCGGAAAATCTATAAATAAAAGGGGGACGGAGTCGTCGGCTTCGGGCGAAAAATCAAGGTTGAAAAGTTAAAATTTTATAGTGAATTGTATCATTTCAGCAATGACCACCATTGCTGCAGGGGGCTCTATGCCCGGGCATATGCTGAAAAGCCTGATGGTAAACAGAGTAAGTGAAAATGAAAAAATATGAAAAAGCAAGCGTTGAATGCATTCTATGCCAGGATGGAAGTGCTTCATGAAACTGAAATATCTCCGTGTTTGTCTATGCTTCGTTCAAGCGGGAGGCAGGCACTGCTGGATATCAAAAGGTGGGTGCCGAAAAGCCTGATATTGAACAGAGTAGGCAACAATTTCTAATTCTTATGAATAAGAAAGATTTAAAAACGCTTTATGCGAAACTGGAGTCCCTCGAGGAATCGGAAATGGGCCAACTCCAGGGTGGCTTCGCTTCTGTGGGGGCTAACCTGCAACCTACGGAGGAGGCAGCCCGGAACAAGTACACTTGCCCGCAGATCAACAACTGCTATGGCGGCAACTGCGTGGCCGGTTGCGGCGGTAGTTGAGTCGCTCGTGTATGAAAAAGGCGTATGCCGAAAAGCCTGGTATTGAACAGAGTAGGCAAAAATACTTACAACGATGATGCTCAAAAGAAATCTTGAGTCCTTGCTGGCTGACTTAGAAAACCTGAGTGAATCGGAAATGGGGCAATTGCAGGGCGGATTTAGCTCTGTAACTCAATCCGGCGCCCTTTTCGTCGTCGAGGAAAAGGACAGCAAGACCTGTTCTGGCGTCAACAATTGCCGCGGTGGTAATTGTACCACCGGTTGTGGTAAAAATTGATTGACAGACACTTTGACAATGGAAAGCTTCATCGGATGACCTGATGGAACACCGTAAAACACCCGGGTCGATGAGGCATCCGATGACTTTCTGGGTACAATGTCTGGTGTGGATCAAAGGGCGGCATGCCGAAAAGCCCGATAGTAAACAGAGTAGGCAACATTTTTTATACAACAATGAAAAAGAAAGATTTAAAAACGCTGATCAGCAAACTGGAGTCGCTGCTGGATGCAGAAATGGGCCAGTTGCAAGGTGGTTTTGTATCCGTAGGTGGCGAAAGCAGCCTGGCAGACGGTGTGCACAACATCCGGTGCCCGATTACCAACAACTGCGACGGCGGCAACTGTGTGGCTGGCTGTGGCTCAAAGTAACAGAAACGTATTTCAGGGCGTATGCTGAAAAGCCTGATTACAAATAGAGTAAGCAAGTTCAATTGTTTTCATTATGGAAAAGAAAGATTTTAAAACATTACTGGCGAAGCTCGAGACGTTGGCTGAGTCCGAACTGGGACAGTTGCAAGGCGGCTTTGCTATCATCGCCAGCACCTCGTACTCGGCTGCTGATAAAAACGTGCGTTGCGAAATTACCAACAACTGCAATGGCGGCAACTGTGTATCGGGTTGTGGCACCCCGGCGCCGGCGCCCGGTAGCGGTGGCTAGGTCTGTTTTTTTTACATAAGAACGTATACCCATCAACAAGGGCGAGCGCCGAAAAGCCCGATATCGAATAGAGTAGGCATATAAAAAATGGAACATGACAAAGAAAGATTTAACATCCCTGTTGGGGAAACTGGAATCATTGGCCGAATCCGAAATGGGCCAATTGCAAGGTGGCTTTGCCTCGGTTTCCGGAGAGGGTTTGAAGGCCAAATCAGCGAAAAATGTCGAGTGCAAGATCACCAATAACTGTAGCGGTGGCAATTGCATCGTGGGTTGCGGCGCTACCCCTCCCCCGGGCAGCGGTGGCTAGACCACAGCCTTTCAGGACCAGATAGTTAGAAGAATGATTTAATTGAACTGTTATAATAAATAGAATATGCGACAGAAAAATTTAAATTCTATCCTGCAATCTATGGAACTGCTCAGTGAATTGGCTTCTGGTCAATTGCAAGGCGGCTTTGCCTCGGTTACTATCCAGTCCAGGGTTTGGGCAAGCGATGCACAAAATACTAAATGTCCTGTGAAGACGAACAACTGTAGTGCCGGCAATTGCCCGGTCTTCTGCGGGAAAGAAAATTGAACAAAGGCGAATGCCGAAAAGCCTGATCGTGAACAGAGTAGGCAATCATTTATACTAAAATTATTATGACCAAGAAAGATCTGCAATCCCTGCTGCTCAACCTGGAGTCCCTGGAAGAATCTGACATGGGCCAACTTCAGGGCGGTTTTGCCTCGCTCAGCGTACAATCCTCCAACCGGATGGTTGATGCCCGGAACGACTACTGTACCATTACCAACAACTGTGACGGCGGCAACTGTGTCGTCAATTGCGGTAAAAAAATGTAACCAAGGGCGTTTGCCGAAAAGCCTGATAACAAACAGAGTAGGCAAGTAAAATTTTATCCAACATGTATAAGAAAGATCTCAGTGTATTGCTGAACAGCCTGGAGGCGCTCCAGGAATCCGAAATGGGCCAATTGCAAGGCGGTTTCGCCTCTCTTTCTGCCAAGCCTTCTATCGTAGCCTTGGATGCAAAGAACGACTACTGCCCAATCGTCAACAACTGCGACGGCGGCAACTGTGTCGTTAATTGTGGTAAAAAGATGTAATGCCGGCGTTTGCCGAAAAGCCTGATAACAAACAGAGTAGGCAATAATTTTTAGACATGCGTACGAAAAATCTTGCATCGCTTATGGCGAAACTGGAAGCGCTCCAGGAAGTAGAGATGGGTCAGTTGCAGGGCGGTTTCGCCTCGCTTTCCGCCAAGGCTTCTATGGCAGCCCTCGATGCGAAAAACGACCATTGCCCGATTACCAACAACTGTGATGGAGGTAATTGTGTCGTCAATTGCGGCAAAACGATGTAATACCCGCAGGCGTGTGCCGAAAAGCCTGATAGTAAACAGAGTAGGCATTTATTACAGTAAAAAATATGAAAAAGAAATTGCAAGTACTGCTCCTGAAAATGGAGTACATCCAGGAACTTGAAATGGGGCAATTGCAAGGCGGTTTTGCCTCCTTGTCTGTGCGTTCAGAGACTCAATCGGTTCGTGAAACGAACAAGGATTGTCCGACAACCAACAATTGCAAAGGTTCCAATTGCATCTACGGCTGTTCCGGTATCTGATCAATTAGATCTTACCGGTTGATACCTGTACTGATGTTTTACAACATTCAAGAGCATATTTGGTCTATTTTTCTGTAAAAACAACTACTTGATTTTCGATGAATACTTCCAAATATGCTCTTTCCCTGTCATAAAAAAATTATAACTCTTAATACGTTGTCGTATGATGAAAGTTAGCCAATTCACAACATCGCTCCCCTATGAAGGAAACGTTTTGCTGTTTAATTCCTTTACCGATCATTTTATTCTGGTTAAACCCGTTTTGAAAGAACTCCTAGATGCATCTAAAGAAGCAGGCGATGTGGAGGGTTTGAAAAACTACCACCCGGCTTTTTTTGAAGAACTGCAAAAACAGGGTTTTATCCTGGATGCGGCGCACGATGAAGTGGAAGAAGTAAAAAAGGTGAGCCGGAAGGTAGATTCCGATGTTTCAAAATACCTCCTGACGATCAATCCCACTATGGGCTGCAATTTTAAGTGCTGGTACTGCTACGAGACCCACGTGCCAGGATCAAAAATGGCAGAAGATACAATAGAAAACGTACTTAAATTTGTTCGGCGGGAAAAGGAAGAAAATAAGGAGCTCAAATTTTTTTCTATGTCATTCTTTGGTGGCGAGCCGCTTATCTATTACGATCAGGTGGTAGTACCGTTGCTGAAAGGCGCTAAGTCAATATTTCAGGACTCGGATATCGTCTTTGGTTCCAGTTTTACCACCAACGGGTATTTGCTCAACCAGGAGAAAATTGACTTTTTAAAGGCACATTCGGTAAGTGGTATGCAAATCACCCTGGATGGAAGCGAGGCTTTTCACGATAAAGTACGGTATGTGAACGCCAATAAGGGCTCATATAAGAAAATCATCAGCAATATTAAATTGCTGGCTAAGAATGGCATGCAGATTACGATGCGGATTAACTTTACCAGGGATAATTTTATCAGTTGCCTCGATATTGCCAATGATTTTGACGACCTGAACGTGAAATATAAAAAGAACATCTTGGTTGATTTTCACCAGGTATGGCAAGATGAAGAAGGCGAAACCGTTAGCACTATCCCGGCTACAGATAAATTTATGACTGCTGGGTTTAACATACGGGCCAAGGCTACTAACCTGAACAACGTAGTCGATTCTTGTTATGCCGACAAAATGAATAGCGCTACAATTAACTACAACGGAGAAGTATTTAAATGTACTGCCCGCGATTTTACGACTGACAATAGTCTGGGTGTATTGCATTCGGATGGTACAGTTATCTGGAAAGATGAATACTTGCGTCGCCAAAACGCCAAATTTCATAATGCGCCTTGCCTGGAATGCAAGTTGATGCCGCTTTGTAATGGCGGCTGTTCCCAACACGCCTATGAGCACCTGGATGATGAAAAAGGATACTGTGTATTTGGTTTTGACGAGTATAAAAAAGATGAAATTATTTTAGAGCGTTTCCGCTTGAAAGTTTCCTGATTCCGGGCACTTGCAATGTTTCAATGTATTTAAACGAATAGCAGATGTGGAATACTAATATGAAATCCTTCCCTTTGTACAGGCAATTAGAAAATATTGACTGTGGCCCGAGCTGCCTTCGGATGATCAGCGCCTTTTATGGCAAAAAATATGCCCTGGAAGAGTTGCGCGAATTGTGTAACGTAACCCGGATGGGTGTTTCTTTTCGGGATATCAACAATGGCGCCAAGCAGATCGGCCTGGAAACGGCAGTGGTCAAGGTGCCATTGGAAACGCTGGTAGAAGAAGTGCCGCTACCCTGTATCCTCCATTGGAGGCAAGATCACTTTGTGGTATTGTATGGGATAGATAAAAACAAGAGCGATAAATTTTTGCTTGCGGACCCCGGGTTTGGCTTGATAAAGTTGAATGAAGAGCGGTTTTGTAAGGAATGGGACCCGAAGGACGGCAAAGGCGTGGTTTTGATTGCTCAGCCTGGCGATAATTTTATGGATATAAAGCCCCAGGTTCCATTGAATTCGCAATGGAAGAGAAGTTGGGAATTTATTGCCAAATACTTGAAACAACATAAAGCCATGCTGAGCTGGGTAGCCTTCACCCTGCTCTTGGGCGCAGTGATCTCCTGGGTGTTTCCGGTGTTGATGCAAAAACTAATTGATGGGGGAGTCTTGGCTAAAAATCTGGATTTTGTATGGCTCATTTTGTTATCCCAATTCACCCTTTTTGTCAGCAAAGGCCTGATCGATTGGATACGGGGTGTCATCCTGATCCGGGTTAGTATGCGTATCAGCGTGGATATTATCTCTTCTTTTATCAAAAAACTGATCCGGCTTCCTATTAGTTTTTTCGACACTAAATTGCATACAGATATTTTGCAACGTATTGAAGATCAGGCAAAAATAGAAGAGTTTATCAGTTACCGGTTTTTAAGCACCTTCTTTTCCTTTATCAACCTGATTGTTTTGTCCGCGCTGCTTTTGTGGTATAATACCACTGTTTTCATTATATTTTTTGCGCTGACGGGGCTTGCAGTAGGATGGATGTTGCTCTTTTTGGAAAGGAGAAAATATTTGGATTACTCGCGGTTCTCCCTTCAATATCAGGATCAGAATAACTTGTATGAGCTGATTACGGGCATGCCGGAAATTAAGATCAATGGCGCACAGGATATCAAAGTCTCCGAGTGGAGCAAAATACAAAAGAAGTTGTACGAACTGAAGATCAGAGCCCTGAATTTGAACCAGCAGCAATTGTTAGGGGTGGATATGATTACTCAAGTAAAAAACATAATCGTCACCTTCATATGTTCCTATTTTGTTATTCAGGGCAATATGTCGTTGGGTATTATGATGAGTATCAGTTACATCATGGGCCAACTTTCGCATCCTGTGGATGACCTGGTGCTGTTTTTTATTGGCGCACAAGATGCCAAATTGTCTTTTGACCGGATGGATGAAATTCAAAAAAAGACAGATGAGGATGTAGATAAACGGGACGCGCCGGAATTTTTTGATAAATTTAGCCTCCGCAATTTGTGCTTCAAATATCCGGGTGCGAATAATCCGAATGTCCTCCAGGATATTAACATTGAGATACCAATTGGCAAAAAAACAGCTATTGTTGGGGCAAGCGGAAGCGGGAAAACTACCTTGATGAAATTATTGCTCAAATTCTACACGCCCACCAGCGGCAGTATTGATATAGATGGAATCCGCCTGGATGACATTCATGCGGACTCCTTTCGAGCAAATTGCGGAGTGGTTATGCAGGATGGGTTTATTTATAGCGGCACCATTCTGAACAATATTGCTATCGGCGATGAAGAGCCGGACCTGGACAAAGTGAAGTGGGCAGCCAAAGTGGCTTGTATTGAAGAATTCGTAGAGGGACTTGTGTTGAAATACAATACTAAGATCGGGCAAACGGGGGTAGACCTGAGTGGTGGCCAAAAACAGCGTCTCCTGATTGCCAGAGCCGTTTACAAAAACCCGGATTTCTTATTTTTTGATGAAGCTACCAGTTCACTGGATGCCGAGAATGAAAAAATGATTGTAGATAATTTGAATACTTATTTGCAAGGCAAAACCGTTGTGGTAATTGCACATCGCCTGAGTACGGTACAAGATGCCGATCAAATTATCGTACTCAATCAGGGCGAAGTAGTGGAAAGCGGGCCACACCTGCTCCTCTCTGCCAACCAGGGCTACTATTATAACCTGATTAAAAACCAGTTAGAGTTGGGTAATTAAATTTATATGCATATGAAATCTAACATTTTTGCCGCTGTTGTTTTTATGGTGTCCGTCAGCCTGCACGCTCAGTCTGTCCGTGATCATGCTTATATCAATTACATGACGGACCCCACCCACTACAAGGAAAAAGGGATAGGCGAGCTGGTTGCTGAGGCACGAGCCATGCCGCCGGGGATTCAGGAGATTGTGGTAGGCAATGGGATCCAACTCAACTTTACCACCGCTCCGGGTTCGTTTTTTGAAGTGCAAGCCCAATCTAACCTCCTTCCTTTGATAAAAACGGAGATTTCGGGCGGCACACTTACCGTAAAGCTGTCTGCTTCCCTGGTGACCGATAAAGGCATTCTGCTCAATGTACCCATTGGTGAAATCCGTGCTATTACGGCCAAAGAAGGGGCCTATGTTCGCCTTAGCCCGGACCTCAACCTCAAAACCCTGCGCTTGGTCATGCAAAGTGGCAGTGATGGCGTTTGTGAAGGACAGTTGGAAAACCTGGACTGCCTGGTCATGGGAGGCTCCGAACTTACGCTGGCGGGCACAGCCGCTAAAACGGATTTGGTCGTGAAAGGCGGTAGTACGCTGAGCGGCGATTCGTTTAAAACCCAAACCGGCGACATCACCGTGCTGGGCGCCTCTGAATGTGCCATTGGCGTTCAGGAAACCCTGAGCGCCCGGGTCGAAACCGAATCGACACTATATTACTATGGTGTTCCCCGGATTTTGAGCCAGGAAACCAAGTTGAACGGGAAAATCAAAAAGAAACACTCCTGAAATAGGGCGCCCTTGCTGAAGGTACAACTGGAGTCATCCCGATGAAGCGGGGTGACTCTTTTTTGTGGCAGCCATGGCGGCCCTTCGGGGCACAAACGACACCTATATATTGTCAGGTCCAGGCGGCGCCACTGCCGTTCCAGGTGGTGCATGGCGGCACCCCTTTTTGCGTAAAAAATTTCCGAATACCCCAGTCCAAACCAGCCATATGATCAGGCGGCCATATGAACGCGCGCGGTATATTGTTTTGCCAAATAGCTGATTATGGCCGTTGGCCTCCAGATTAATATGGCGGCAGCTCTAAAAAAGTAGAAAAAATTTGGAGAGGGTATTGGTAAAATGAAAACTGCTCGTACCTTTGCGCCCGCTTCGGGGATAAGGGAAGAAAAGGGATAGAGTTGGAGCGTGGAGTGTGGTTTTGGGGAGAAAAAAAGATTGAGAAAAAGTTTGGTTAAGTGGAATAAAGGTTAGTAACTTTG
>JADLCC010000591.1 GCA_020847425.1 Saprospiraceae bacterium | reverse complement strand
TGATCCCCGAAGAAGAAGCCAATATTGATGACCTCGTTAAATTGCTCAAACGCGGCGCCAAACGGGCCAAGTTGTTCAGCATTGTCATCGTGGCAGACGGCACCCACATGGGTCCGGTGTACGACATCGCCCGCAAGGTGGAAGAAAAGGTCGATATGTTCGACGACATCAAAGTGACCGTTATCGGCCACCTGCAACGGGGCGGCTCACCCTCTACGTTTGACCGGGTTCTGGCCAGTATTTTAGGTTTTGGCGCCGTGGAAGCCTTGCTGGAAGGAAAATCGGGCGTCATGATCGGCATTCGCAACAACAATATTCAGCACACCCCCTTTAAAGACGCTATTTCCAAAAACAAGCCGCTCAACAAAGACTTGCTTCGGATGGCCCATATTTTGGCGCAATAGCCTCAGACCAGGCGGTTTTGCCAAGGGCTATAAAACAAGAATCCCGAATTTTTCAAACATTGAAAAATTCGGGATTCTCGTTTTGAAACACCGTGCAGGCTTTACTTTTCGTCGTAGTTGTACGGCAAAATTTTGGAGTCTTTCACCGTCGACAGCGTCATCAGCGTCTTCAGGCGCTCAATTTCCTCGATCTGGCTTAGTGTTTTGAACAACAATTGCTCATACGTCGGGATATCCTTGCACACGATTTTCATCAGGAAGTCGGCCTCACCGGTGATGATATAGCACTCGGTGATCTCGTCGATTTTGGAAATTTTTTCCAGGAAATTGTTCAGCGCATTTTCCCGTTTCCAGGCCAGCGATACCAAAACAAAGGTTTTTACATTCAAACCCATCATTTGTGGGTTCACCTGGGCATGGTAACTCTGGATGATATCGCTCTGTTCCAGTTTCTTGACGCGTTCCAGCGTGGGTGCAGGGGAAAGACCAATCTTTTTGGATAAATCCAGGTTGGTGATTTTGCTGTTTTCCTGCAGGATTTTAAGGATTTTCAGATCTATCTTATCTAATTTCTCTGACATTGTGAATGGCGTTATGAAATTTTATTCTGAGTCGTAAAATTTCCCCAAAGGTAGATCGATAAAAAATAATGTGCAATGATTTCTTTAAAAAGCCCTTGTAAATTTTGTTAATAATCTGTTTTTGTCACTCATGAGCCATACGCTTAGGGCTTGTTTCGGTCTGAGTGCTCGTTAGGCCAACAAATATTTGTTAAAAAGCCTGGTTTTGTAACAATCCATAAAAAAAGGTTGAACCGGCAGATTGGCAAGGTATTTTGCCAAACATATTCTGCCGATTCAACCTTGTTGGTTGACGTTCCTTCGTTCGACTACGGAAAAATGCCCATGGAAATGTAATCGCTCGCGATTTTTTTCAGCGAACAAACAAAGGCTGCCGTACGCAGGTCCGGAATCTCCGGGTTTTGGATCATGGTCTCGCGAATCTGCTGGTAGGCCGTAATCATGGTGTCTTCCAGACCCGAATTCACGAGTTCAACTTCCGTGCCGCCGCGCGTCAGGAAATCGCGGTCGCGCTGGCCGACTTCCTTGCCGGTCATTTCTTCCACTTTGTTCAAAATGCCTTCAAACGCATTGTGTTGGAAGCGGTTTTCCAGGCGACCAAAGCGGTGGTGCGACAGGTTTTTCAGCCACTCGAAGTAGGACACTGTCACGCCGCCAGCGTTGATGTAAAAGTCAGGCAGGATAATCACGCCTTTTTTTACCAGGATGCGGTCAGCATCCGAGGTAATCGGACCGTTGGCTGCTTCGGCAATGATTTTGGCTTTGATGCGCTCGGCGTTGTCGATCGTGATCTGGTTCTCCAGGGCTGCCGGAACGAGAATATCGCACTCCAGTTCCAGTGCGGCAGAGGGGCCACCGATGTGCTGGGAGCCCGGGAAGCCGATGATCGAGCCGGTTTCTTTGCGGAACGCCAGCAGTTTTTCTACGTCGATACCGTTCGGATCGTGGATGGAACCTTCGCGCTCGGCGATGCCAATGATTTTTACATCGCCTTCGCTTTGGCTGATCAGGGCGGTATTGCTGCCTACGTTGCCGAGGCCTTGCACGACCATGGTTTTGCCGGCAATACCTTTGGTCAGGCCTATTTTTTTCATGTCTTCGGCATGCGACATACACTCGCGAATGCCATAAAATACGCCCCGACCGGTAGCCTCGGCACGGCCGCGAATACCATTTTGGGTAACGGGCTTGCCAGTTACACAGCCAATGGAGTCAATTTCACCGTGGCGGAAAGCCTGGTACGTATCGAGAATCCAGGCCATTTCGCGCGGACCGGTTCCATAGTCCGGCGCCGGTACATCAATACCAGGGCCGATGAAGTTTTTCTTGATCAGTTCCGTGGTGTATCGGCGGGTAATATTTTGCAGTTGTTCGGTGGTGTAGTTGTTCGGATTGATCCGGATGCCGCCTTTGGCGCCGCCAAACGGCACGTCAACCAATGCGCATTTGTACGTCATCAGAGAAGCCAGTGCCATCACTTCGTCCTGGTCAACCGATTCGGCGTAGCGGATACCGCCTTTGGTCGGCAGTCGGTGGTGGCTGTGCTGCACCCGGTAGGCTTCGATTACCTCGTAGTCATTGCCCACGCGGATGGGGAATCGGATTTGCAACACCAGGTTGCAGACCCGGATTTGCTCCACCAAACCTTTGGGGATATCCGTGTACTTAGCCGCCTGGTCAACGTAGTGTTCTACGCTTTTAAAGAAACTGATTTTTCCACTCATTGGTCATCTTTAATTTGATGCTCTAATTTGGTTAGTTTGCGTTCCAGCCGAAAGAGGTACCACACAATGCCCAGAAAAATCACCAGAATAGTGGCTACCACGACGTTGATTTTTCCAGTCTCCCGCATGAAATCCCGATTGCCTTCGGCTAAAGCAGCGGGCAAAGATATTGCCAGAAACAAAATGATTGTGAAAATTTTGCGCATTTCAAAAAATTTCATCTTCCCAAATGGCTTAAAAAGTTAAAAGTTGGATGGTATTGGAAAAGGAGAACTGGCTCTTTCCCAAAAATGCTGGTCTGAGCGGGTTTAATCCAGCCCACTGGCTTTGTCAAACAGCCGCTGGTACCGGATGCGCAGGTTGGCTACCCAAAAGCCCAACAGGCTCCAGCCCAGGATGGCCGGGTAAAAGACGGCCCGCATCGTATTGTCGAGGTCCTGGCT
>JADLCC010000590.1 GCA_020847425.1 Saprospiraceae bacterium | reverse complement strand
ATCGGAATACGCCGCTGCTGGTCCAGGTCTTCCAGGATCAGTACGTAATTGCCCGGCTGCGACTCGCTGGTCGACAACGCCACAATGGCTAATTCCTTTTTTTCGCTCATGACATTTGAATAAACTGGCACAACTCGCCCAGGTCCTGAAACGGCGCCACCACTTTGCCTTTCCACAACAATTTGAATACGCCGTTTTGTTCTATTTCAATGGAATATTCCTTTTCCACTTCCAAGATACGGCCATTGTCGCTTAGTACGGCAATATCAAAATCACTGAGGGCCAGCAACAGCCATTCGTGCGGGGTTTCCGGTTCTTTCATGCGTGTATCAGGTTTTGCAAAAACACTTTACACCCGAAACCGATACACAACAAAGCAGAAAGCAGGGCAAGGCCTTTGTGCAAGCGCGGACTGTTGGACACTTTCGGGGAAAACGGGAGACTGAAGATACCGGAAGCCAGTAACATGCCGGCGATGGAACCGATACCGAAAATGAGTAAATAAACGACACCTTCCCAGGCGCTTTTTAATTCGGTCATCACCAGCAGCACCAGCGTGCCGCTACCGGCAAGTCCGTGTACCAGCCCAACGCCGTACGCCAGCCGGTGCCCGTGCGGCTCTTCCTCATGCTCATGCGCCAGGGTGTGGAAGCGTTCGTGTTCCCAGGTTTTCCAAATGCGGTGTACGCCCAGCAGAATGAGCATAAAACCCACACCCGCTTCAAAGTAGTGGAACGTATCTTCCGTTATCATCACTTTGGCGACGATCATCGCAATACCGATGGCCAGAATCGTGGAAGTATGTCCCAGGCCCCAGAAAATGCCGTCTTTGACTGCTTTTAGTACGGAACTGCGGCGGGTAGTAATGCTGCTCACCGCCAGCAAATGGTCTATTTCAAAGGCGTGGGTAAATCCGACGACGCCTGCAAAGAGAAGTGGCAACATTTTGGTTGTCAGTTATTAGTTATTGGTGTTGTTAATCCGTAAAAATCTGTGTCATCTGTGTTCCATCACTCTACGAGGGGCGTAGCCGACCAGATCCAAAAGGCATTCACAAAATACCCCGGCATAGATGTTTTACAATTCATACAACAAAATCCGGTGATTCCCCGTGTCCGCTACTGCCAGCCGATTGCCATCCGCATACAGGGAAAAAGGCCAGTACATGCTCGTTTCCGTTCCAAAAACCGTTTCCGCGTTTTCGCTGCCGGTGAAAAAATCGGGTTTGCCAATCAGCCCGTCGGCGACAGGGTTACTCTGCTCCGGAATATTGTCAAAACGCAGCACCCGACTGTTACCCGTATCCGCCACCAGCATGCCTTGTTGAAAAAAACAGGCGTCGTAGCACCAACTCAGTGTATTCGCTTTGGGGTGCAGGCCATACTGGTTTTGTCCGTTGCTGTCCAGGTCGGCCTGACCGATCACGACATCCGCTTTTTGCTGAAACGCATTGCGCCAGTCGCGCCACACCAGCACGCGGTAATACTGCGTATCGGTAACGGCCATAGAGCCGTCGGGACCAATTTTTACCGAATACGGCCAGATGGGGTCCTGGTTTTCGTAGTCGCGGGTGATAAAATCGGGCTTTCCGATCACGCTTTGCGCCGGCGCGAAATTTTCCGTCGGCAGTTGGTCGTAATACAAAATCCGCCGGTTGCCTGTATCGGCGATCCAGAGCCTTTGCCCGTCGCTGAACACGCCATAGGGCCAGAACAAACTGCGGTCGCTGGGGTCGGCGCCTACTTTGTGCGCATTGGGCTGGTTGGAGTCGAAATCGCGCTGTCCGATCACCACATCGGCGTTTTGCCTGTGCCGAGTGGGCAGCTCGTGCCAGATCAGGACGCGGTGGTTCCAGGCGTCGGCAACAACCAGTCGCCTGCCATCTGACCAGATACCGGAAGGGTATTGCAACGTTGCAGCGTTCACCACCCCGCCTGCATTGCGGCCTGTGCCGTCGGCGTCGCCCTGGCCGAGCACGATATCGGGTTCCTGGAAATCCGTTTCCGGAAACCGGTTCCAGATAAACACCCTGTTGCGGCCGGTATCGGATACAAACAGTTGATTTCCAAGCAAAAAGACGCCCCTCGGCGCCAGAAATGGGCTGCTTTCCGGGCCTTTGAAGATCCATTGCGGCAGTATTTCCACGCCGGTATGTTGCGGCATGTCTGCCGGTGCGCCGCCCTTTTTTAGGGTGATATTCAGGATTGTATTTTCCATATCAACAAATTCTCGGTAATTGCTCGCCCACCGGCATATTCACCACTCTTTTTCCGCCGATTTTGCTGTATAGCAATACCTGTCGCGGGTGTTCCGTAGTCACTTCCCCCATGATGGCCGCTGCGCTGCCATTTTGGTCGTTTTGTAAATGTTCCAGCACCGAATCCGCCGCTTCAGCCGCCACAATGGCAATAAAAATGCCTTCATTCGCCACATACAGCGGGTCGAGGCCCAGCAGTTCACAAGCGCCTGCCACCTCGTCCAGCACCGGAATGCCGCGTTCCAACAGGTTGATACCCAGGCGCGTATCGCGGGCCAGTTCATTCAGCACAGTGGCCACGCCGCCTCGGGTAGGATCGTGCAGGAGGTGTATGTGATCTCCGAACACATCGAGCAGGCCCATCACGGTGTGGTTGAGGTTGGTGCTGTCGCTGACGATCGTCGTTTCAAATTCCAGGCCCTGGCGAACGCTCATAATGGCCATGCCGTGGGTGGCGACATGTCCGCTGATGATGATTTTGTCGCCCGGTTTTACCCGCCCTTTGCTGATCCGTGCTTTCGGGTGCAACATGCCGATGCCGCTGGTATTGATAAATATTTTGTCGCCTTTGCCGCGTTCCACTACTTTGGTATCGCCAGTGACGATCTGTACGCCGGCCTGTTCGGCGGCGTATTTGACGCCCAGCAGGATATCCCAGAATTCGCGCATGGTCAGGCCTTCTTCCAGGATAAATGCCAGTGAAAGGTGCTTTGCCCGTGCGCCGCACATAGCCAGGTCGTTCACGGTGCCGTTCACGGCCAGTTCGCCGATGTTTCCGCCGGGAAAAAAGACCGGTGAAATGACGTAACTATCCGTGGAAAAGGCCATTTGTCCGGCTTCCACCTCGAAAATAGCGCCGTCGTGCCGCTCGTCGAGCAGATCGTTTTTCAACAGATCGAACACGCCGGTGTCCAGCAGTCGGTTGGTCAGCAACCCGCCGCTGCCATGCCCCAGGGTGATGATGTCGAAATCGAGTTTCGGCATGGGGCACTGGAGTGCCATTTTTATTTTTTGTTCCGTTATCATGAAGCAGATGTGCAAAATTAATTAGTGCTAAATCTTCTGTAACTCATTGACTAACATTGCTTTTTGCCCTTTGCTATTTTGCCTTTTTACTAGACTTCCTCCATAGCCTGTGAAAAATGATAATACGCAGCGCAGGCGCCTTCACTGGAAACCATCGGTGCGCCGAGTGGCGATTGCGGCCTGCATTTTTTTCCAAATTGCGGGCATTCGAAGGGTTTTTTGATGCCTTTCAGCACCTGACCTGCGATGCATTCGCTGCTTTCGGAGACTTTTTCAATGTTTACGCTGAATTTTTTATTGGCATCGTAGGCGCCGAATTCCGTACGCAATTCGTAGCCACTCATCGGAATGTTACCGATGCCGCGCCATTCGCGGTCCTCTATTTCAAACACTTTTGCGATCACTTTTTGCGCCTCGGGGTTGCCTTCCGGGCGCACCACACGACTGTACTGATTTTCCAGGCGGTGTTCTCCTTTTTCCAACTGGCGTACCACCATCAGGATGCCTTGCACCAGATCTACAGGCTCAAAACCGGTCACCACGACCGGTATGTTGTACTTTTCTACCAGTGGGTAATATTCGTCGATGCCCATGATAGCGCACACGTGACCGGCGGCCAAAAAACCCTGGATATGGGAATCTTCGTCGTTCATCACGGCTTCGATGGCGGGCGGCACCAGCACGTGCGATGTGAGAATGGAATAGTTTTTTACCCCGGCCCGTTGTGCATGTATAACGGAAAGGGCATTGGCCGGCGCCGTCGTTTCAAAACCCACGGCAAAAAACACCACTTCCTTCGAGGGGTTTTCCTGCGCAATTTTTACCGCTTCGAGGGGCGAATACAGGATACGCACATCCGCTCCGGCAGCTTTGGCTTCCAGCAGGCTCATTTTGGAGCCGGGTACCCGGAGCATGTCGCCGTAAGAACATAGGATGGCGCCGTGCTCCATTGCCAGGTGAACGGCCTTGTCGATCTGATACAAGGGCGTGACGCAAACCGGGCAGCCGGGACCATGCACCATGCGTACCTGTTCGGGCAGGAGCTGCAAAATGCCGTTTTTGACCAGGCTGTGGGTTTGCCCGCCGCATACTTCCATGATCGTCCACGGACGGGTCACCGTGCGGCGTATTTCGTCGAGGTATTGCCCGACGACGTCTGCATCGCGGTATTCGCTCAGGTATTGCATATGGGCTATATTTGAGTGTGTTCGATGAGTTCGTCGATCTCGCCGATTTCCTTTAAATATTCAAAGGTTTTTTGGGCTTCTTCTTCATCGACGATGCTGATGGCCACGCCGACGTGCACCAGCACGTAATCTCCTTCTTTGGCTGCGGGTACCATTTCGAGGCTGGCTTCTTTGGTGATGCCGCCGAATTGTACTTTGGCCATACGGACCAGGCCGTCGTACTGGCTTTCTATGGAGCGAATTTTACCGGGAATTGCTAAACACATATCTTCTTAGAAGTGAGAAGTGAGAAGTGAGAGGTGAGAAGGCGTGATCAGGAATGAGGGATGAGGAATGGGGGGAATGGAGTGATTGTAAAGAGCCGGTTGCTGTGGCGTATGCCCATTGTCCGAAAGAGATATTTTCGTCATTCGGGGAGAGTTGGCGGTGAAAAAACAATTGATAATCAAGGGTTAAGTGTTGTTCTATCATTTCCAGCAGGAGCGAATTTTGAAAAACGCCGCCGCTGCATGCTATTTTTTTGATGTCCCACTGACGCGCTATTTGGCCGATTGTTTTAACTAGCGAAAAATGAAAAGTAGCCGCGATACAGGCTTTTTCTTTCCTGGCATTTAAATCAGAAATGATCTGCCGGAATAATTTTTTTGTACCCAGAAGGGTAGGGTATTCAGGATCGATCAGTTCATACAGTTCATTTTCAGGCTGTTTGAAACCAAACTGTTTGTAGTGCCCACGCGCCAGGTCTTCCAGCAGTAAAGCCGCTTCACCTTCGTAACTCACCTTATCCGCCAGGCCCAGCAGGGAAGCCACAGCGTCGAATATGCGCCCGACGCTGGAGGTTTTCAGGGTTTCGGTTGCGGGAAGTTTCTGGTACAATTTCCACTCCGTTTCCGAAAATTTGGGTTGGAGCCATTCGTCCGCTTCTGCTATTCCATAGCAGGCGGCAAATGCCGACAACCGTGGCTCGCGGGGCATTTTATCTCCCAGCAACAAAGGGAAGTACCCGAAATGACCACAGCGTTCGAAGATTTCAGCGCCTCGATCCGCTTTTTGACCCTTGTAAATAAAAAACTCGCCGCCCCATATTTGTTTGTCGTCGCCCAGTCCGGTACCATCCCAGATCACGCCCAAAACAGGCTCTTCGGATTCAAACAATTCATTTTCTGCCAAAACCGCTGCAAAATGGGCTTTGTGGTGCTGCACCTGCACAAACGGTACCTTCCATTTTTCGGCCAGCGATTGCCCCAGTTGTGTAGTGAAATACCCCGGATGCAGGTCGCCGATGATGATGGCCGGCTGGGCTTTAAACAGGCCAAGCAAATGCCCCAGCACCAGTTGAAAACGCTGCTGTGTGTCAAAATCGGCCAGATCGCCGAGGTACTGGCTGACGTTGATGTTACCCAGGTGCGCCAGCGCAAACGTGCTTTTCATTTCAGCCCCCAGCGCCAGTGCCGTAATATCGGGCGCTTGTTTACCCGCCTGGATAAATGCGGGCGCCAGGCCCCGTGCCCGACGAAGGATAACGCTTTGCCCGGACGGTTGCATCGCCAGCACACTGTCGTCCTGCGGCATAACGATCGGTCGGTTGTGCGTCAGGATAAGGTCCGCAATGCCCGACAATTCATTTTGCGCCGTTTCATCTTCAAAGATCAATGGCGCGTGGCTGATATTGCCGCTGGTGGCGACAATGGGTTTCCTAAAATCGCGCAAAAGCAGTTCAAACAAGGGCGCATTGGGTAGCATGGCGCCGATTTTGTGCAGCCCAGGCGCGATACCGGGGCGGTTGAATCCGGAAAGCGGAAATTCCTTTACATCGAGCAAAACGATAGGCGCTGCCGGGCTTTGCAATTGTTCTGCTTCCAATTGACTAACTTCCGCATCGGCCGTCAAAGTCTCCAGATCCGGGTACATCATCGCAAAGGGTTTTGTGGGCCTTTGTTTCCGCTGTCGCAGAGTGGCTACCGCTTCCGCCTGGGTGGCATCGCAGGTCAGCAAATAACCGCCGATGCCTTTGATGGCAACGATGGCGCCTTGCTGCCAGGCGGCGATGACCTGCTGTACCGGCTGCTGTACCGGCTGCTTTAGCTGCCTGATCACAAAACGATCGGACGGCGCGCCTACTGTTTCACCCGACATTCCGGCGGCTAAAGCCGCCGGTACGGGGGACCCTGCAACAAGCCTTAATTGAATCCCGCAGTCCTGGCACGAATTCGTTTGAGCGAAATAGCGCCGGTTCGCCGGGTCGGCATACTCCGCTTTACACGCCTTACACATTTCAAAAGTGTACATCGCGGTGAATGGCCGGTCATAAGGCAAGCCCGTCAGAATGGAAAAGCGCGGCCCGCAAACGGTGCAGGTGGTAAAAGCATACCGGTAGCGCCGATTGGCAGGGTCGTGGATTTCAGCCCGGCAGTCGGCACAAATGCCGACATCAGGTGTCAGGTGGAGAACAGGCAGCCCTTCGCTGTGGCTGTCGCTGATCGAAAAAGTGTCAAAGAACGATTCGGTATCATCCGGGGCAATAGCACTTGTGGTTATGCGTGCGGTTTTAGGAGCGTTTAGAAGAATATATTGTTGAAAATCAAGGGCTTGTTGTTCCGAAGCGTTTATTTTGATCAGCACGCCTTCCAGGCCGTTGGCTACCCAGCCCGTCAGGTTTCTTTCCAGCGCAGCACGCCAGACAAAGGGCCTGAACCCGACACCCTGCACCTGTCCCCGGATGCTGATGGTCCAGGTCATACCATTTCCGCGGCTTGGGCGAAAGTTGCTTTTTTCTCCCGGACACGCTCCATGATCCATTCGCACCAGGTATCCAGGCCTTCGCCGCTGGTGCTGGAAACGGTAATGGCTTCAATTTCAGGGTTGACTTCCCGGGCATCCTGAATGGCCGCGTCTACTTTAAAAGGAACGTAGGGCAGCAAATCAGCTTTTGAAATCAGCATCAGTTCGCTGGTCAGGAACATGCGCGGGTACTTTTTCGGTTTGTCGTCGCCTTCTGTGGAGGCGAGCAGGGTAACGCGGAAATCTTCACCCAGATCGAAAGCGGCCGGGCAAACCAGGTTGCCGACGTTTTCAATAAAAAGCAAATCGAGTCCGCTCACATCGAGGTGGTCGAACGCCTGCAGGATCATTTGCGCTTCCAGGTGGCAAACGCCATTGGTGACGATCTGTGTGGAAGGAATACCCGCTTCCCGAATCCGGATGGCGTCGCGTTCGGTTTCCAGGTCGCCCACGAGCACGGCCATTTTGATGTTGTCTTTCAGCCGGAGGGCCGTTTCCTGCATCAGGGTGGTTTTCCCGCTGCCCGCAGAAGACGTGATATTGATCAGCAAAGTGCCCTGTGCCTGCATTTTATCGCGGATGCCCTTGGCTACATAGTCATTTGCCTTGAGCAGGCTCATCGTGGTGTTGTCGCATTGTATAGCGCCGACTGGGAGGCGGTTTGATTTTGCAAATGCCATGTTTAGTTATCCGTTATTAGTTATTGGTTATTAGTGTTGATAATCAAGTATTTACAAGGGGTTTGGCCTGGATTGTTTTACCTGATTGACTTGGCATTGAATAAAATTAGGGGTGGCTGGCTATTGGTAGTACAGCAAAGATAGACGCCAGTCTGGCATTAGAAAATGTTTTCTAAAGTTTAGGAAAAGATTCCTAAAATGATCAGGATTTCGGGGTGGAAATGGAATACGGATTGGACGGATGAGACACGGATTTTGATGGAAAATCCTTATAATCCGTGTCTTATCCGTCCAATCCGTGTTCCATTTTGCATCTTCACTTCACCTCATTAATCTCCAAAATCACGCTCATACGCTTCAAACTCATATCCGGATTAATTCCCACGTTCATCAAAAACTGACCTGAATATTCCGCCTTTTCATCAATGGTGGAAGGAGCGCCCGGATAGGTATTGATTTCCCGGACGCGGTATTTTTTTGCAGGATCCAGGCCTTCCAGTTTGATCGGCGCAGTGGAATAGGAAAACTCGAAGCGGTTGGTTATCACGTAGTTGAATGATACGGCCCGCTCTTTTTTCGCATCTACCAGCAGCACACTGGCATAAGGCCTTTCCCAGGGATCGCTGAGGCGGTAACAGTCGCCATGCCACACCACGTCGCTGATGGAATTGTAGTTTTTCACCGCCTGCTGACTGAAGGCCAGTTCATCCGGTGTGAGGTGATCGACCACGATGTCGTAACCCATTTTGCCCATCATGGCCACGTCGGTGCGGTATTTGATGCCCACTTTGCTCCAGTCGGTGATGTGGTTGCAACTCGCGATCATCGGGTAGAAATAGGAATATTCCCACTGAATAAACACCCTTTCGAGCGGGTCCGTATCGTCGGAGAGCCAGAATTCGGTGAAATACCGCAGCGCCTCGTAATCCACCCGGCCGCCGCCGCCAGAACACAGCATCATCGGTACTTTCGGGTATTTGGCACGCAGCCGGTCGAGCACACTGTACAGGCCTTTCACGTAATCGACGTACAGTTGCGTCTGGGGTAGTTTTTTGCGTTCCAGGTAAGGGGAGAACGCATTGTAAATCACCGCGTTACAGTCCCATTTAACATAGGCTACTTCGGGGTTTTTGGTAAAAATATTATCCAGCACGCCAAAAACATGGTCCTGCACTTCCGGGTTGGACAGGTCGAGCACCAGTTGGTTCCGGAAATAGTGCTCGGGCCGCTGCGGTTCCCTGATCACCCAGTCGAGGTGTTGTTCGTAGAGTTCGCTTTTGGGGTTGACCATTTCCGGTTCCACCCAGATGCCGAATTTGATACCCGCTTTAGTGGCTTCCCGAACGAGGTAACCGATACCGCTAGGCAGTTTTTTGCGGTTTTCCTGCCAGTCACCCAGGCCCGCAGCGTCGCCGTTGCGCGGATATTTATTGGCAAACCAGCCGTCGTCGAGCAAGAACATATCCACGCCCAGTTTTTTGGCGCCTGCAAAAAGCCCGACGATTTTGTTTTCATCGAAGTCGAAATACGTGGCTTCCCAGTTGTTCAACAAAGTCATGCGGGAGCCGTTGCCGTCCATCAGGCGGTGGTTTCTGGCCCAGCGGTGCATGTTTCGGCTCGCTTCGCCGATGCCGTTTTCAGAGTAGGTGTAGATCAGCGAAGGCGTTTTAAACTCCTTACCGGCATCCAGTTGATAGGCCGAAGCGGCCGGGTTGATGCCCGCGATCACCCGCAGCCCGTTGTAAGAATCTTTTTCGAAATCGATTTTGAAATTACCCGACCAACCCAGGTTAGCGAGCAGCACTTTACCCGAATTTTCGGATGCTGCCTCATCAAACGAAAGTATAAATGTGGGCGGCTGGAACAGGTTGGCCCGCGCGCCGAGTTTGGAGTCGAGGGTATGAATACCAAAAGGCAAGCGGGTCGTTTCCGGTTTCATTTCGTGCGCCCAGACCCCGTGGTAATGCCGGAGCCAGTAGTCATTGGCTGTAAAAAAAAGGTTCGCCGAGGCGTATTTTTCGAGTGTAACGGCTTGTTTTTCACCGTTTTTGATGGTCGTCCACTGTTCAAAGGTGTTTTCCCGGGCGTATGTTTTATAAAACAAGGTAACCTCGGTGGCATACACCGGGTCGCGCAGGAGGACCGTAGTCAGCGCTATGCCTTCACCCAGTTTTTCGCTGCGGTGGCTCACATATTTCAGTTCTGTGGAAACATGTCCGTCGGCATGGGTGATGCTCAGTGCGGGTTCCATTAAGTTCCAGGAGCCGCTCGGCGTATAGGCGGAATGGTAGATGCCCGCATTGCCATCCACATGCCGCTCCTGTAAAAAAATACCTGCGTATTCGCCTGCATTCGATAGTTTTTTGCCAAAATAAACGGTGCCGAGGCGCTCTGCCTGATCTGTTTGCAGCACCAGCGCAAAATCGCGGGTTTCGATCGGGATGGTGGTAATGCTTTGGGAAAAAATGCTTGTGGTAAGCAGCAGGAAAAGCAGGGGAAGTGAATATTTCATGTTCGGGTTATTGCATTTTGAGTTGTTTCGATTGACTGATGGGCCATGCAGTTGCAAGGTGCCTGATTTTTGAAAGATGGCAAAAATATACAAAAAAAACATCCACTACTTATCTGTCTTTTTCTGCTCACAAGCCTTTCTTCTTGGGCCCAACTGACTGTCGCCGACGTGCGCCAATCCTGGCTTGCCCGCCAGGGCACGATCGAAGACCGTTCGGCCCAAAGGCCTTTACATGGAATGCGGCCTTTACCTGACTTTTTCTGCGCGCAGCGTAACTTTTGGAACCTATGGCGATTCACTGGAGGTCGTGCTCAATTTCACTTTACCGGAAGGTTCGTTCATGCACGATTCCTGGTTGTGGGTGGGCGACGATATGATCAACGCGGGAATCAGGCGCGGGTGATGAAACTGGTGAAAGTGAAAGGGTAGGGCAGGATTTATATTACACAAAATATAAATTCGACCAACAGGGCGTTAACCGGTTATTTTATTTTGTTTCTTTCGGT
>JADLCC010000589.1 GCA_020847425.1 Saprospiraceae bacterium | reverse complement strand
TCATGTTCGGGTTATTGCATTTTGAGTTGTTTCGATTGACTGATGGGCCATGCAGTTGCAAGGTGCCTGATTTTTGAAAGATGGCAAAAATATACAAAAGGACCATAACAAACAGTCGCAATACATGTAGCAAATAAATGTCTGGAAAATCCAGGTTTAGCAGTTTTTGAATAGGGGAATCGCCTCGATTGTATGAATAAAATTCAAAATGTCTTGGATGGGCAAAATAATACAGTTGCAGCCGCCAGCGCTTTCCAGATATGCTGCGTTCCGAAAAGGCAAACGCTGCTTTACAGCATATTTTTTTCACCTTAAACGAACGAACACCATGAGACATCCACTACTTATCTGCCTTTTCCTGCTCACTTGTTTTCCTTCTTTTGCCCAACTGACGGTCGCCGACGTGCGCCAATCCTGGGCTACCCGCCAGGGCACGATCGAAGAAGCCACTTTATCCGTTCGGCCCAAGGGCCTTTATATGGAATGTGGCCTTTACCTGACTTTTTCTGCGCGCAGCGTAACTTTTGGAACCAATGGTGATTCACTGGAGGTCGTGCTCAATTTCAATTTACCGGAAGGCTCATCCATGCACGATTCCTGGTTGTGGGTAGGCGACGATATTATCAAAGCCCATATTTATGATCGCTGGACGGCTTCCACGATTTATGAAGGCATCGTCAACCGGCGCCGTGATCCTTCTATCCTGTTCAAAAACTCGGCAACGCAGTACCAGCTGCGTGTATTCCCGATGGACAATGCCGCTACCCGGAAAGTGAAAATCACCTGGCTGCAACCGGCAACCTTTTTGAACAATAAAACGAAGATATCCCTGCCTTTTTCGCTGTTAAAAACCTCGAAAAATCCAGTGCAGCAGTTTAATGTGCTGGTGTGGTCGGACGATCGGTTTCAAAGTCCCGTCATCACAAACCGGCCGGACCTGGCATTCGAGGCTGTCAGCGATTCGGTGGCGGGCAATTTTTCCCGGATCACCCTTACGCCGGATCAATATGTCGATGATGTGCAACTTCAATTTGCCTCGCCGCTGCGCGACGGATATTACCTGAGTACGTTCAGCGAAGGCGGCGAAAATTTTTACCAGATGGCCGTGCTGCCCGGTAAATTTTTCCCGGTGGAAGAAAACCGGAAAGTTGCGCTGCTCTTCGATTATGAAGCAGGCAGCAATGCGCCAACCACTACTCAACTGCTCACGGCAGCCAAAAGTGCGTTGTTGAGCAACCTGGGCGTGAAGGATTCCTTCAACCTGTTTTTTTCAGCCTTTTCCATTCACAAGGCTTCCGATCACTGGCTTCCTGCGCACCCGGATACCATTCAGCAGGTTTTTAGTGCGTTGAGCAATCCCCTGACCAATTACAGCAATCTGCAACCTTTACTGGCAGCAGGCATCGACTGGGTGCAGGAGCACGGGCCCGGCGGCGAGATCCTACTGGCTTCCAATTCGAGCCAGTATGCCGCACTCCAATCGGCTAATGCTCTGATCAACGATTTTCTGGAAGTGCTGGACCCGCCCGTAGTCATCAACACGCTGGATTACAATGAAAAAACCACAACATATTTCTTCGCCAACGGCGCTTATTATTATGCCAACAGTTACCTGTTGAGTAACCTGGCCACGCAAAGCAGCGGTTTTTATGTAAAAACCTACCAGACACAATCGTTGTACAGGGCATTCGAAGCCAGTTTCGCTAATTTGGGAACCCATGTGGAAGCGTTTGAATTATACCCTTCCACAGACAATGGTTTTTGCTACGGCAGGTTCAATGTCGGGGTAAGCGGGAGCCTGACCAATGTGCACCGGCCTTTTTTACAAATAGGGAAATACGTCGGAGATGCGCCGTTCAGTCTGGAAATCAATGGTATATACCAGGAACAGCCCTGGTTTTCAACGTTGGATGTCGATGCGCCGGATATCCTGATTGCCGATACGCTGATTCGTGAGATGTGGTACGGGCGGCTGATACAAGCGCTGGAAGCGGATGCGCAAAACAACGTCGCCATCGGAAATATCATTTTCAACAGCCTGGCAGAACGTGTTCTGTCGAAATACACGGCTTTTCTTTGTCTGGAAGAGCAATCCTGGATCTGCGATGATTGTGAAGACGAATCACAATACACGAGTACGGACGATCCGGGCGCCCGCGATTCCATGCTGACAGCTTCCCCCAATCCATTTGTAACCAAAACCACGGTATTGATCAAAACGGCCGGTGGCAGCACCGAACGCGCGTCCTTTGAAATTTATGACCTCAAAGGGCAATTGCTGCGCCAGTTCGAACTGGGTACGCTCAACGGCGAAACCCGCGTGGATTGGGATGGTGCCGACCTGTCGGGTAACGAAGTTTCGGCGGGGATTTACCTGGGAATGCTGAAACGCGGGAATCAGGCGCGGGTGATGAAACTGGTGAAAGTGAAAGGGTAGGGCAGGATTTATATTACACAAAATATAAATTCGACCAACAGGGCGTTAACCGGTTATTTTATTTTGTTTCTTTCGGT
>JADLCC010000588.1 GCA_020847425.1 Saprospiraceae bacterium | reverse complement strand
TTTGTATTCGCCGGCAAAACAAAGGCGACCGCAGTTACACGCAAAAGGCCCTGCAATTGTACCGGCAGGCATTGCATGCGGGTGTTTTATTGGAAAACGGCACGTTGCCCAAATATACCTACCACAACATCAATGCATTGGCCCACCTGGCAGGCGAAGGAGACTGGGCGGAAGCATTTCTGGCAGAGAATCGCGACCTGCTTGAACCTTCTATCCGGGAAAACACATACCGGTATAACCTGGCGATCTGCTGTTTCCGCAAGGGCGATTATTCAGCCACGATGCATTTGCTCCGGGACGTGGAAACCAGCGACGTTTTTGAACAACTCGATATCCGCCGCATGCTCCTGCGGGCCTACTATGCCTTGCAGGAATGGCAGGCTTTGGCGCCGCTCCTCGAAAGTTTCAAGGCCATCCTGCTGCGCAAAAAAGGGCTGGGATACCACCGGGAAAGTTACCTGAACCTCGTCAGATTTACGCAACAACTGGTGCATGTCCGCCTGTCGGGCAAAAGCAAAAAAGCCGCCCTGGCGGAACGGATCAAACAGACGCAGCAGGTGGCAGAACGGGAATGGCTGCTTGCGCAACTGGTCTGAATCAGCGACGCCGGTACTTCTGGAAAAAAGCCAGGTCGCGTTCCACGGCTTTTGCCCGCATGTCGTTTTGCAAAAGGTGGTCCGGGCTGTTGTAGGAGTACAGTTCAAACACCTTTTTGAATTTGTACAGTTTTGCCGCCAGACCCACCGACCATGTAAAGGGCACCACATCGTCCTCTTTGGCATGGTGGATAATCAGCGGCAGGTTGATGTCAGCAATATAATTGATCGGGTCGCCTTCTTCCGCCGTGTAGGGGTAACCCAGTTTTCGGATATTTTTATCGATGTGTCCTGCGTACAATTGCATTCGGGTGGTGTCCACCAGGTCGCTTTTTTCATCGTAAAATACGCCGTAAAAAAGCGCCTGCTCCCAACTGTCGGTCACCACCGGCGCCCAAAGACTGGCCGCGCGGATGTTATCGGTCGCCAGCAGCATCTTCAGGCCCACGTCGCCGCCAAGGGAATGGCCCATGTAATAGATATTTTTCAAATCGGCGTTTGGCAAACTTTTCAGCGCGGCGATCAGGTTCAGCACATCTATCGCGTAATAATTGCTCGCCAGGTAACCCATTTGTGTGAAGTCATATCCTTCCGAATTGCTGTGCCCCCGGTAGTCGGGCGTCAGCACCAGGTACCCTTTTTCGGCGTAGGCTTCCGGCAGGCCCCGGTAATAATCGCCCGGGCGCCGGTTCTCTTTGGTCTCCGGATTGATGCCGTATTTCGGAGGATTGGGATGGTACCCGTGCCCGAAAATCAGGACAGGGAATCCTTTTTTGGGCGCCTCTGTGGTCGGGGTATTGACGAGGGTGTACACTTTCAAGCCATCGGAACGGTAAGACATCAGATCGGCGCGGCACTGTGCCGTTCCTTCCATTTCCTTTTCAAAAACGAGGCTGGATTCGTACGAGCGCTGGCGCAGTCCTTCAATGGAAATGGGAGGTGCCTTTTTTTTGGACCGGCCCTGGGCGAAACAGGAAGTAGATGGCAGGGGCAGCAGCAAAGCCGCGAATATGAATATACGTACCATACTTTTCCAAAATGGAAATCTTTCGAGCCGTTTCATACAAATCAAGGGCTTTAATCTTTATCGTATTTTGGCGATTTGGATTAGTGACAAACCATTTATGCGAGTAATGGGTTGAAATGAGATGATTTGTGCTGAGAAATGTTTAATTCATTCTTTCATCGGGTGTCATTCCGACGATGGGAGGAATCTGGCCAGGCACGAAAAGCAATATCAGCACTTTTTCATGGGCAGATTCCTCACTGCGTTCGGAATGACACGCGGTTAGGGTCATATTCAACTATTTCAGTGCGATTTTGATTCGTTTTAACCCATGAATCGCATTATTTAGCATTTCCGCTTCGGATACTCCTACTTACTGCGTTTTTTCCCGCACGTTGGTAAGCGTACCCTGGTACAATGTGGAGGCATTGATGGATGGGTCCGGGAAAATGGGCTGTAGGGCATTCGAGCGGATTTCCGCGTTGAATTCCAGTGTTTTGCCCGCTGCATCGTATTCGGAAGGCAGGTTATCCGGGATAATGATAATCAGCGAATCCTGATTCCCGCCTTTAACCGTTTGAATTCCAATACGGTTGAAACAGTCCAGCATCATGGTTTGGCCGGTGTAGGCGTTGCCTGTTTGAGAATCTTTGGTGCAGGAGCATAACATGCATGCAGCGACTGTGCAAATAAAAAGGAGTGGTTTCATACGTAGTTATCAGTTATTAATTATTGGTTATCAGTGCTGATAATCAAGCATTTGCATAGAATTTAATCTGAATCATTCTGCTTGATGTATAACAAGACGGGCAAAAAAGAGAAAGGGTTGGAGTACCCGTGTTGAATTCGAGGAAAATGCATCTTTTGCGCCTAAACGTCACCCCTCCCCTAGCCGCGCCTGCAACGCCCTTGCTTCGTTATAAAACAAGTGGTTCGGCCGGGCAGCGATATTCCTCAACACCTGATTCAGTTCATTCCTGCGCTCCGGCATCTGGCGCAGGTACGTGAGGGCCATAGCCCAGTATGCCCGGTCGGCATAAGGTTGTTTGCGGCTATTCACCAGTTCCCGAAATGTGGCGATAGCGGCATCGTACTGGCGGCTTTTCAGCAGGGAATGCGCCAGCAACTCCTTGTTTTTCAAATCTTTGGAATCCAGTTTCCCACCCGGGCGCAGTTTCGGCAGGATGTCGGAATAGCGGCCTTTTTTAAAATCCTGTAAGGCCTGGTCATAGCCCGCCGCGCTGGTTCCGCCGCTTTGGCTTGGGAAAAAGTCGGGTTCCCGATAGAATTCATCGGCGAGGGCTGCGTAGTCGATCGTTTTTTTAATCTCGGTAGAGGGAGCCGGTTTCGGGGCGGGCACTGGTCGCTTGGAAGCATCGGTGATCACCTCTTTCGATGGCTGGAGATCGGGGCGGCGTTCTTCCTGCTTTGGCAGCGGTGTTGTTTTGGGCGAAGATGCCGGCGTTTCGGGGCGCACCGCTACAGGCGCTTCCACCGGCCCGGTCTGCCGGATCAACCACCAGCCTGCGACAAATACAACCATCGCGGCGGCAGCGGCCCACCTCAGCCATTTCAGGCGGTAGCGGCCTCCGGCAGGCGCGAGTGTGG
>JADLCC010000587.1 GCA_020847425.1 Saprospiraceae bacterium | reverse complement strand
CCTGGACACTCAGAATGCCGAGGAAATCATTCGTACGGTGCGCCTGATCGCCCCGATTTTCGGCGGCATCAACCTGGAAGATATTTCAGCACCGCGCTGTTTTGATATCGAAGCGGCTTTGCAGGATCTGGGTATCCCTGTTTTTCATGACGATCAGCATGGTACGGCCGTGGTAGCGCTTGCTGCGCTGCTCAACGCATCCAAAGTGGTAAAAAAAGACCTGAATGACATGAAAATTGTCATAAACGGGGCCGGATCAGCGGGCATTGCCATTGCCAAACTGCTAAAAGGCTTCGGGGTGAAAAAGCCGAAAGTAAAAGTGCGCGATATTATCCTTTGTGACCGCAAAGGCGCCATTCACAAAGGACGCAAGGATCTAACCTCACACAAGGAAGCAACCTTGGAATTCACCAATCGCAACAATTTAAGTGGTTCCATTCATGAAGTACTGAAAGGCGCAGATGTCTTTATCGGCGTCAGCGAAGCCGACTTGCTGACGGCTGATGATATCCGTACGATGGCAAAAGATGCTATTGTACTGGCAATGGCCAATCCCAACCCCGAAATTATGCCCGAAGAAGCATACAAAGGTGGCGCCGCTATTGTTGGAACGGGGCGAAGCGACCTGCCCAATCAAGTTAATAACGTTCTGGGATTCCCCGGTATTTTCCGCGGCGCGCTCGATGCCCGGGCGCCGCGTATCAGTACGGAAATGAAAATGGCTGCCGCATTCGCAATCGCCAAATACCTGAAAAACCCTGACCGGCAGCATATTATCCCTTCGTCGCTGGATAAAAAAGTGACCAGGGCGGTGGCCAAGGCGGTGTATAAGCAGGCGATGAAAGAGAAAAAGTGAGTGTTTTGGTGGTTTTGGGTTTTGGTGTTTTAGGCTGGTAACGCTTGGATACTCGAGTTTGACACTTGATAAGCAACAGTTTTTCCGTGCACACTGCTGGTACAACAAATCCCGAGCGTTACCTGCCTAAAACACCAAAACCCAAAAACACCAAAACACTCATTTGGGTGCCGGAAACTTGATCTCCACAATTCGTAGCCGGTGCTTTTTCCCCAGTTTCAACTTGCGTTTGGAGAGCATGAACAGCCCTGTTCCTGTTGATGCTGCCGCAATACCGTATAATTTCGGCAGATCCAGGTCTTTGTCGTTGTACAACAGTCGACCGGTAGTAGCTGCCAGCGCAAGCGTGCCGCCCAGGCTCAGCAAGGAAGCGCCACTGATGCGCCAGATAGGTCGGCGCGACACTTTGATCTCGGCGATACTGTCGAGTTTTACCGGAAAATTATCCAGCAACAGCATATTGGATTCGGACAACATATCCGTGATGCTTCGTTCATACCAGTAGTTTTCCGGTCCGTTCAGTCGAAAACGGAGTGTCTCGCCCACGTATAACTTCGTGGTTTTAGCCCGGTTGGCCCTTTCCAGAAGCAACATTTTTTGTCCGTAAGCAGGCGTAACAAGCAGCAGCAATAAAAAGTAACAAAATCGCATGAGGCGAAATTAGGGTAAAGTTTTAGAGCGTGTTCGGGAATTTTTGACGGAGCATGAAAAACACGCTCTAAACTTGTATCGCGGCTTATTTTTGGGCTTCTGCCAGCATGTACTCTGCCACCGGGGCGCCCCAGTTGGGCATGATGGCCGATGCCGGTTTGAACGCAGCGAATTGCTCTATGGCAGTTTTGATCAAGGGCAACGCCTTTATTTTGCCGCCTCCATAGGCTTCCGGGGTGTAAAATACACCTTGCGCTTCGTGGAGTGCAATACGCGGATTAGCCGGATTGATGGATTTCGCTTTTGCGATAGCCATGGCGGAAAGCGCTCCGTAACGTTGCCAGCGGTTCATCGGATCCACTACAATACGGGAAGACGCAATGTTGGCTTTCAACACTTCGACTTCGTCGTTATTGGGATTGAGCGTATCAGCGGCAGCAATCAATTGTTCCGCTTTATCCAGCAGCAGGTCTTTTTTCTCTGCAACAGGTTCTGCGAATGATTTCATCATGTAGCAGAATGCGCCCCAGTACTGCGGCAACCATTCTTTCTTTTCCACAGCAGCAATGCGTTCGAGCACATTGGCAAAAGGCTGGAAATCTGCTTCTAAACCTGCTTCCTGGATGTCAGCCACCACATCTTCCATGGCTTGCTGGTATTCGGATTTGTCTGTGGCGTTTTGTGCGGATGCCTGATTGTAAAAGAATCCTGCGATCAGGACGAATAAGAGGATGCGTTTCATATTTGTGATGTAGGTGATGAATTGTGATTTTAAATGTAGAGTTGAATGGAACACGGATTGAAAGGATGAGACACGGATTGAAAAGGATTTTTTTAAATCCGTGTCTCATCCTTTCAATCCGTGTTCCATCCCCCCGTGTTCCATCAAAAAAATCAAATATCCAGTTTCCCTTCCTTCGGCACTTCGGCGTGCCTGGAAATATTCATACTGATACCGAAGAAAAACGTTCTGTAGGCCACTGGAATAACCGGAAAACGCGATAAACCATCGGAGGAATAACGGAATCCGAATTCGTTGCGGCGACCCAGTACATTGTCGACGGTCATGAAAAACACCAGGAAACTGCCTTTGATCGGACGGATGTGGCTGGCTGCAAAACTCACATTGTTGAACGATTTGGGGCGATCGCCCAGAAATACAGGATTGGCAGCATCGTAGTAGGGCCGTCCGGAAGTATAGGTGTAAGTCACGCCGAAATTGGTGCCGATTTTTGGGATAAACTGTTTGTATACCACGCTTAAATTGTGCGTAGTTGCAAAAGTCGGCATGGCTTCCACGGGGTAATTTTGAAACAACCTTTTTGTGTTCAGGTACGAATAGGTGACCCAAAAGTCGCCGGCTTTGATGCTTTTTTTGTCCCTGAAAAACACGTCGAATCCATAGGCTTTACCAAAACCGCTGTTGTCGGTATTGCCGGTTGGGAAACGGAAGGGATTGGGGTCAAAATTTGGCTGGTATTCCCGGACCAGGTTTTTGTACTCCTTGTCAAATGCCTCGACGCGGAAAGTCCGGTCGTTTTTGGAAACCTGGTAATTGAGGATAAAGTGGTTGGCCAGTTCGTAGCCCAGGTTCCTGTTGATGAAGAGGTAGTTTTTTTCCGGGGTCTGGTAAAACTGCCCCGTTGCAAATGAAACCTGGCTGTATTGCCCCGTTTTGTAGGCCAATGAAACCCTGGGCGAAATATTTGGCTTGTCGATAATGCTGGTGTACTCGCCGCGCAGGCCTGCGCGCACCGCCAGTTTGGTGGTCAGGTAAAATTCTGATTCCGCAAAAACGGCTGAGTAGTTTTCTTTTAGTTGCGCTTCATTCACCCCGAAAACATTGCTGTTCACGATGTAGTGGTATTCGACGCCGGCCAGAATGGAGTTTTCCATGTTTTTCCCCCAATTGCGTTTCAACACGGAGCGCAACTGCGAGCGCTCGTCTTTTCTGTCGCCTGGCGTTTCTCCAATTTTGATGATATCCACGTTGTTGCTATAGGAAAATCCCGATTGCCACACCCATTTTCCTTCATCCATAACAACCTTATAGGTGTTGTTGGTGAAAAAATTGCGGTTGTGCAGCGAGAACAGGTAGGTCTTGCCGCCATCGTCGTAGTTGGGCAATCCGAGCGCGTTATCGTTGTCAGCGTATGTAGCATACATTTTCAGGACACTGTTTTTGCTCAGGTTTTGATTGACGGTAAGCGAACTGCCAAAACCCTGGGGCGGCTTCACAAAATCGATGTTCGTTTTGATCAGTTTGAGAAAAGGCGCCAGGTTGGAATAATACAACTGCCCGCTTATGGCCCCTTTGTGGGTGTATCCTACACCCACGCCGGCCAGGTGGGCAATTACGTTGGTGCTGCTTTGATCCGACACTTTATCCTGGGTATCGAGCAGGAGTACGGACGACAATGCCTGTCCGTATTGCGCGGAATATCCACCCGTACTGAAAGCCATTCCCTTGAACATAAAAGGGGTGAAACGGCCCCGCTGCGGTACATCGGGGGTGCTGCTGAAAAAGGGATTTTGCACGATCATGCCGTCGATGACCGTTTTGGTTTCACTAGCGGAACCGCCGCGCACAAACAGGCCTTCCTGCTCGCCGACACGGTTGGCTCCGGGCAGCAATTGCATGACCGCCGTAATATCCGCTCCGCCGCTGGCTGTGGTGACGATATCCAGGGGGCGAAGCATAACCATCCGTTTGCTGTCGGATGCCTCAAAAATGCCGGCAGTGATCGTAACGGCATTGAGTTCGTTAAAAGCGTCTTTTAATTTGAAATGGAGTTCCATCGTCGGACCCGTGATCAGCACCTTGCGCAGTTCGGTTTCGTAACCGATGTAGGATGCCGCCACGATGACCGAGTCTTTTTTGCGGGTTCTGAAGGAATACCTGCCAAGGGTATCTGAAGTTGCGCCGTCATAACTACCCTTTATGGAAATACTGGCGCCCACGAGAATATCACCTTTCCGGTCGGTCACTTTTCCGGAAATAATGGTTTGCCCTTGCAGTGACTGAGTGAACAAAAGAAGTAAAGCAAAAGGGTAAAGTTGAAATTTCATGTTGTCTGCATTGATTTGATGCGACAAACATAGGGGGGGCGAGCACCTTTCAAAAAACCTTTTCCGATCAACCGCCGGATTCCGGGGATAGAATCTGGTTTTTACAGCGTTAAATTTTGGGGGGATTTTAAAATGGAACACGGATATAATGGATAAGACACGGATTTTTATTCGAAATCTTTTATATCCGTGTCTCATCCATTATATCCGTGTTCCATTTTTTAGTGCACCTGCGCCATCGAGAGACCGGCCTGTACAGGTACAATCCCTTTCAGTTTCTCCACCACAAAATCCACTTCTTCCCGGGTATTGTAATGCGAAAATGAAAAGCGGATACTTTTTCTGGCAGGGTCGGCCTGGATGGCCTCCAGCACGTGGCTGCCTTTTTCGGAGCCGCTGGAGCAGGCGCTACCACCCGAACAACTGATGCCCGCAATGTCCATACTCAACAAAAGCAATTCATTTTTTGGCGATGGCGGGAAGGCCACATTGAGGACGGTATACAAACTGTCGCCGTCGAGGTCTCCGTTGAACTGAATATCTTCAAACTCTTGTAAAAGCCTTTCTTTCAGGTAGTTGCGAACATCGGTGATCTGTCGGGTGCGCGATTCCATTTCAGCACAGGCAAGTTCAAGGGCTTTGGCCAGGCCTATAATCCCGTATACATTTTCCGTACCGCCCCGCATGTTGCGTTCCTGTGCGCCGCCGTCGATAAAAGGTTTGATGGGCGTTTCCGGATTGATGTAAATGAACCCGACACCTTTAGGCCCGTGGAATTTGTGCGCGGCGCCGGCAAGGAAACTGACTGGTGTTTCCTGTACGTTGATGGGAAAATGGCCGACCGTTTGAACCGTGTCGGAGTGAAACAAGGCGCCATATTGGCTGCACAACGCCGAAACTTTCCCCAGATCAATCATGGTTCCGATTTCGTTGTTGGCATGCATCAGGGAAACGAGCGTCTTTTGGTCGCCGGAAGCGGCCAATGCTGCCTCTAAGGCTTCAATATCTATACGCCCGACAGCATCCACGGGCAGCCAGACCACCTCCACACCTTTTACTTTTTGCACTGTATCGATAGCGTGGATACCGCAATGGTGTTCGATCGGGCTGCTGATGATGCGGCGCACGCCGAGGTCGCGAACGGCGCATTTGATCGCCATATTATTGCTTTCAGTTCCACCGGATGTAAAGAAGATTTCGCCTGTGCCTGCACCGATCAGATGGGCAACAGTTTTGCGGGCGCTTTCCAGCGCTGCGCGTGCGGCACGCCCTTCGGCATGGATAGAGGATGGGTTGCCGTACAAATTGCGCAATACCGGCAGCATGGTTTCAATAACTTCTTCCGAGATGGCTGTGGTCGCGGCGTTGTCGAAGTAGACTCTCATTTTATTTGATTGATATCCTGAATGATCTTTTTGGCCAGATTTTCCGCCACAACGATGGAGTTGCTTTCGGAATAAACACGGATGATCGGTTCGGTATTAGAAGGACGCAAATGTACCCAGCCCTGTTCGAAGTCGATTTTCAGGCCGTCTTCCGTATTGATTTGTTCGTTGCGGTATTTCTCGTTTAATGCAATAAAGATTTTTTCAAGGTCGATGTCGGTGCTGCGCTCCAGTTTGGTTTTGAACATCTGGTAGTCGGGATAGGTTTTCCGGACGGTAGAGATTTGTTTGTTTACCTGTGATAAGTGGGTCAGGAACAGGGCAATGCCGACGAGTGCATCCCTTCCGTAATGCAGTTCGGGCAAGATCACGCCGCCGTTGCCTTCTCCGCCGATGACAGCATGGACGGCCTTCATTTTTTCCACCACATTCACTTCCCCAACCGCTGCGGCAAAATAGGTTCCCCCATATTTTTCCGTGACGTCGCGAAGTGCGCGTGTACTGCTGAGGTTGCTGACAGTGTTGCCCGGCTTTTTGGACAGTACATAATCGGCTACCGCTACCAGCGTATATTCTTCCCCGAACACTTCTCCATCCTCACACATGAACACCAGCCGGTCTACGTCAGGGTCGACGGCAATGCCCAATTGTGCTTTTTGTTGCCGCACTTCTGTGGAAAGTTGTCCAAGGTGTTCTTTCAAAGGCTCCGGATTGTGTGCGAAATGCCCCGTCACCTCGCCATTAATCAGGATAACTTGACATCCCAGCGCTTCGAGCAAAGGCGGCACGCTCAGTGCGCCTGTAGAATTGATCGCATCCACGACTACCCGGAAATTTTTTGCCCGAATGGATTCAACATCTACCAATGCAAGCGCAAGAATCTGATCGATATGCTTTTGAATATAACTGTCATCCTGCCTGTAGCCGCCGAGTTTGTCCACTGGAGCGTATTCTGCCGAATCGTTTGCAACTATTTCGAGCACTTCTGCGCCATCGCGGGCGCTGATGAACTCTCCTTTGTGGTTGACCAGTTTAAGGGCATTCCATTCTTTAGGGTTGTGGCTGGCCGTCAGGATGATACCTCCGCCCGCATTTTCCAGCGGTACGGCTATTTCTACGGTAGGCGTAGTGCTCAGACCGAGGTCGACCACTGAAATACCCATGGCTCGAAGGGTATTGATGACGAGTGCGCTGACGATTTCACCTGAAATACGACCGTCGCGACCGACAACAATAGTCTGAGTACCTGTTTTGTTCACGATCCACTGTCCGAATGCCGCTGTACAAGCTACAATATCTTGTGGGGTAAGGTTTTCGCCTGGCCGACCGCCGATGGTACCGCGAAAACCGGAAATTGATTTAATTAGTGGCAATGTGATGAAGGTTATTTTGAAAAAATATCGGGAAAACGGCAGCAAAGGTAATCACATCCAGCCTGAACCTGTTGGTCTTAAGCCGACATAAACGATTATTGAGTAACAGACATTCCCAGTGCCTCTCTCATTTTATCATACAGCGAAGTGTTTTCATAAACACCGTTGAACAGTTCCTGTTTAGGTCCGTAGGCATATACAGGAATCATGGTTGCAGTATGCAGATGGGTAGAAAAGGAAGGATTAAATTGTTTTCTGCTGGAATTTTTGACCAACGCCAATCCCCCGCATTCATGATCGCCCGTCACAATGACCAGCGTTTCGCCGTTAGATGCTGCAAATTCCAGCGCACGGGTGACGGTTTTATCGAAGTCAACCATCTCCGCACGCAGCCAGTTGCGGTCATTGGCGTGTCCGGCCCAGTCGATCTGGCTGCCTTCTACCATAAGAAAAAAGCCTTCTTTGGACCGTTTTTGCAGGAAATTGCAGGCTAACTCGGTGGCGCCTGGCATATAATCGCGGCCTCCTGATGCGGTGGGCGGTTCTCTATCATGGGTAAATTGAATAAACGGAGCCGAACCATCCAGTGGAAGTTTCCGGAAAGTCGTCCCTCTTCGCAGCACATACCCGCGCTGGCGGAGCGAGTCTTCGAGGTTCAAACGATCTGGGCGTTCATTAAACAATGCTTCACCCCCTCCGATAAAACAATCCAGATCAGTTTTGAGGTAATCCATCGCAATTTCTTCGGTGAATGCGCGCAGTTCCCGGTGTGCAATGAAGGCGGCGGGTGTGGCATGGGTTGCCGTACAGGCCACCACCATTCCGGTTGCATATCCCTTTCGATCGAGGTCTTCCAGGATGGTAGTGCAAGGCTCGTCATTGGGGGGCAATACTCCAATGGCGCCATTGGTGGTTTTTTTCCCGCAGGAAAACGCCGTAGCGCCCGCAGCCGAATCAGTTACCAGGTCATCGCAGGAATAACTTTTGTGAAAGCCGACCACCGGGAATTTTTCAAATACGGTTTTGCCTACGCCCTGCCAGTACATATGTGCTGTAACCTGTGAAAGCCCCATCCCGTCTCCAATGAGCAGAATGATGTTTTTTGGGCGTTCGGACATTATAACTGCCTGATAATCAATACCTGTTTTTTTATTTCCGGCACAACTAAAAATGACGAAAAGTACAGGCAGCAAAAACAGGTGCTTATACGTTCTGCGTCTTGTTGACCGGTATTGAAGGTAAAGACAATAAATGTCCCGGAGAAGTGTCATGGTTTATCAGAAAAATTAATTTGCAAAAGGTTGACTTTTGCTGTGTGTTTATATCAAAACGCCGTCCCGCATTTCCAGACATCGGTCCGACAGATCAGCGAGTTCTTTATTGTGTGTTACGATGACAAACGCTTGGCCGTAGTCGTCGCGGAGTTGCCGGATAAGCCGGTGCATATCCTGCGATGCTTCGGAATCGAGGTTGCCTGTCGGCTCGTCGGCAAAGATGAGGTCGGGTTGGTTGATCAGCGCTCTTGCAACGGCTACTCTTTGTTGTTCGCCGCCGGATAATTCCGAGGGCTTGTGGGTGGTTCGTTTGGAAAGTCCCAGGTAACCGAGGAGTTCTTCAGCACGTTGACGAACCTCTGATTCCGGCTTTTTTTGAATAAAACCAGGTATACAAACGTTTTCCAAAGCAGTGAACTCCGGTAACAAGTGGTGGAATTGGAAAACAAATCCGATATGGCGGTTGCGAAAAGCGGCCAGTTGTTTGGCATTGAGCGACTCGATGGAAGTATCACTAATACTTAATTCTCCCTGATCGGCAAGATCGAGCGTTCCGAGAATATGCAGTAGTGTACTTTTACCGGCGCCGGATTTCCCTACAATGCTGACGATTTCGCCGCGTTGTATTTCAATATCAACGCCTTTCAGGATTTCCAGGGCGCCATAGGATTTGTGAATGTGTCGGGCTTTTAGTACCATGGCGCAAATGTCCGAAAAAGTTGTCGAGTTGTGATGATGAAAAGACTCTGAAAAAACCACCATTTCAAAACTGACTATGAAGATCCTGCAAATCTGTAATAAGTTTCCATATCCGCTTAAAGACGGGGCCGCTATAGCTATAACCTACCTTGCTAAAGCATTCAACGAACTCGGACACGAGGTGACGCTGCTGTCGATGAACACCAGCAAACACTGGTTTGATACGGATGCATTGCCCCATGATTTTGACCATTATGAAGCACTGCATACGGTATATGTGGACAATAGGATCAAACCTTTGCCTGCGCTGCGGAATTTGTTTACGGCAAAATCCTACCACATCGAACGATTTGAAGATGCCGTTTTTTCAGAAAAACTGAGCGAACTCCTCCAAAATACATGGTTTGATGTGGTACAACTGGAGTCCGTTTACCTCGCGCCCTATATTCCGGTGATTCGCAAATATTCCTCCGCTATCATCGCTTTACGCGCACACAATGTGGAGTATGAAATCTGGGAACGGGTAGCGGCCAATTCCAACCCACTAAAAAGATGGTACCTGAATCAGATTACGCCCAGGCTCAAAGCGTATGAGATTGAACACCTGAATGATTATGATCTGGTAGTGGGCATCACCGAACGGGATGTAACCCATTTCAAACGCCTGGGACTTCAAAAACCGGCAGTCGTCAGCCCCATCGGCCTCGATTGCCGCGATTATGATGCAGATGACAGTTGTTACCGGCGTCCGTTGAGCCTTTCTTTTATCGGATCACTGGACTGGATGCCGAACCAGGATGGACTGAAATGGTTTTTGGAGGAAGTGTGGGAACCGCTGCTGGCGCCCGGATTTCCCGAACTAACCTTTCACATTGCCGGCCGTACAGCCCCTGCCTGGTTGCGCCGCTTGAATAAAGAGCGTGTGTTTTTTCACGGGGAAGTACCCAGTGCAGCAGATTTTCTCAATCAGCATGCCATTATGGTGGTGCCCCTGCTGTCCGGCGGTGGCATGCGGGCCAAAATACTCGAAGGAATGGCTGTCGGAAAAACGGTGCTTTCCACCCGGATTGGGATGGAAGGTATAGCGGCTCAAAACCGTTCGGAATGCCTGTTGGCCGATACGCCTGCTGAATTTGTTTCGGCCGTTCGCTGGTGCCTCGAACGCGGACCTGATCTGGTTGATATCGGCAGAAGGGCACAGGTTTTTTGTGTAGAAAACTTTGACAATGTGGAAGTTGCGAAAAGGTTGTTAAAAACTTACCGGAGCATGGTCAGTGAAAAACCGCTGGCCATGGATGCCAGGTGGGGGTGAAGGGTAAAAGATTGAACACGGATTAAATGGATGAGACACGGATTTTTATAGATCTGTTTAATCCGTGTCTCATCCATTTAATCCGTGTTCAATCTATTTTCGGACACGTTTCAACGACAACAAATTGATCGCATTCCGGGAAAGTCCCTGCACTTGATTACTTGCAAACTGGGCGGTTTCATCATAAAAAAGGAATACAACCGGCGCTTCTTCTACCAGTATCCGGTCCATAGCCTGGTACAATTCATATCGGTGTTCTGTTTCTGTTGCAAGCAGAGATGCTTCATATAACCTGTCAAATTCTGCGTTGCTGAAATGTGTGTAATTGGGCGGCGTCGCATTTTTGGAATAAAAACAGGTCAAAAAACTTTCCGCATCCGGGTAATCTGCAATCCACGAGGCCCTGAAAAACGGCGCCTGGCCATTTTGCATTCGTTGCCTCAATAACGCCGTTTCCGTCATCTCAATCCGGATATTCAACCCCAGATCGTTCCACTGACGGGTCAGGTAAGTACACAGGTCGAGATAATCTGCATTGCATAGCAGCGTAATAGCCGGAAGTCCACGGCCCTGCGGAAAACCCGCTTCAACAAGCAACTGAGCCGCGCGTGCAGGGTCGTACCGATATCCGGGCGCTTTCACGGCATTAAAAGAAGGCAATCCGATAGGGGCGAAACCTGAAGATGCCGGTTTCCCTACGTTGTTGCGCAATACGCGCAGCATTTGTGCCCGGTTGATACCGTAATTGAGCGCCTGTCTTATTTTTTTCTGCTGCAAAGGTGATGTACTGCTGTCCAGCCTTATGCCCAGGTATTCGGAATTGAGGTATGGATTTTTCAGGAAAACAAACTGTCCGGCGAGCGCCGGCTGTAGTTCGCCATCCGGTGTCAGCAATTCGTTGATATACGAACTTTCCAGGCCGAAAAAGTAGTCCAGGTTTCCTTTTTTGAACTCCAGAAATGCCGTTTTTCGATCTGTAATAAAACTGGTTTTTACCGCATCGAGGTACGGCAGTCGGTTACCGGCAGCATCTTTTTCAAAGTATTTTTCATTCCTGACCACGACAAGTGCCTGGTTTTCAGCCCATATTTTGAATTGAAAAGGCCCGGTGCCTACGGGGTGCCGCCTGAATTCCCGTCCGTAATAATCGCATGCTTCGCGGGGCACTATACTGGCGTATTGCATCGTCAGTATTTGCAGCATCGGTTGAAACGGGGTTGCCAGCTGCAACTGGAATAAAGAGTCATTGACAGCCACGAATGCAGAATCTGAAGCGATCCGGCCCTTAAAAATCCAGGAGCCCGGCTTGGGCCAGTTTTCGTCGAGCAGGCGTTGAAAACTGAATACAACATCTGCAGCCACCATGCGCCGGCCTTTACCATCCGGGAAAGCAGGGTCGTCATGAAAAAAAACATCCTGCCGCAAAAAGAAACGATACGTCCGTCCGTCGGGCGAAATACTCCAACGCTGTGCGATGCAGGGTTGTATCCTCAAACTGTCGTCGAGTTGAACGAGGCTGTTGAACAGGCAATCCACTGCCCAGATGTTGTTTTGGGTGCGCGCAAAAGCCGGATCAAGCGAAGTAATCGGGTTGTGCTGGTTGTACCGAAAAGATTTGCGGGTTTCCAACTTCTTGTCCCCGTTCCGACAATGAAGGAATAACTGAGGCGTTAGCAACAGGTACAGCAAACCAATTGTGAAAAGAGCACGGGAAAACTGGATCGACATTCTATCTTTGGCTGAAAATTGGGCTAAAAATACTGGTCCTTTTCACTTCTCCATTTAATTCATCATTCCAAATATTATTGTAGACGATCATGGAAAAACGCACATTTCTGAAAACCGGATTTTTGCTGGGCGTGACAGCAGCCGTCGCACCATTTTTCGAGGCTTGTAAAACAGCAACCAAGGCAGCAGTCACCACTGCCGCACCTGTAATTCCACCGCCCAAAATCCGCCGCAGCAAACCATTTGAGCTGCCACCCCTGGGTTATGAAAGCAGCGCACTGGAACCCCATATCGACAAATTAACCATGGAGATCCACCACGGCAAACACCATGCGGCATATGTCAGCAACCTGAACGAGGGGGTCAAGGATACCATGTATGCTGATTATGAACTGGATGATATTATTGCGCGTATCACGACTGCAGATGCCGATAAAAAAATACGCAACAACGCCGGCGGCCACTGGAACCACAGTTTCTTCTGGCAAAGCATGTCGCCGAAAGGTGGCGGAATGCCGCAGGGTGCGCTGGCTTCAGCCATCAACGGGACTTTTGGTTCCTACGATGCATTTAAGGAGCAATTTTCCAATGCCGCAAAAAGTGTTTTCGGCTCCGGTTGGGCTTGGCTTTGCGTTGGCGCCGATAAAAAACTCTTTATCAGCAGTACACCAAACCAGGATAATCCACTGATGACGCAGGTGGTAAAACAGATCGGTAAACCCATTCTGGGACTCGATGTATGGGAACATGCCTATTACCTGAAGAATCAGAACCGTCGCCCGGAATACATCAATTCATTCTACAATGTAATCAACTGGTCGGAAGTGGGCATGCGCTACGAAAAAGCGCTTGGATAGACAAAAAAATGAGTCATTCCAAAATTCGGAATGACTCATTTTTAATTTACACCATATTCTCCGGCACAAATTTGTCGAGGTTTTCAGGATACTCTTTCCCGAAAGCATATTTCAACAGATCGTAGGTCGTCACAATGCCTTTCAACACATGGTCGTCATCGACGATCGGAATGGCATGGAATAAGTGTGTCATCAATACTTCTGCTGCTGCGCCGAGGTGGCTTTCAGGTTCCAGCGTAGCCAATTTTTTGGTCATTACATCTGAAACTTGTATTGCAGCACATTCTTCCGCCGATTTTCCTAATTTAAAAATATCCCAGGAGGTCACCATTCCGACCAGTTTATTGCCGATATCCACCACTGGAATGTGATGAATGCGTTTTTTCAAAAAAATCTCCCTGGCATCTCCTAAAGTGTTATCGGGAGAAAGAGTGACGACTTCGGTCGTCATGAGCGACTGTAAACGTTCGTTCATCATAGGCTGTATGTATTTTTCTTTTTGTTCTACAACAATTATTGTCTGTGCCGAAAGTAAGGCTCTTCGCAGATCTATACCAAAAGGAATATGGATTTTCCTCGAAAATTAACACTTACCTGGTATACTGGCCTGCCAGATCAATGTTTTCCCTGTTTTTTTTCTTTTCTGAATTCTTTCTCTCCCGCCCTGATTTCAAAGTCCAGGTGGTTTTCACGGGGCGGGATCGGACAACTGTACCCATCGCTGTACGCGCAATAAGGATTGTAGTTTTTGTTAAAATCCAGGATTAAAACGCCGTTTTCGATATCGCGCATTCTGAAATCGAGGTAACGCCCGCCCCCATAAGTTTCCCCGCCGTTGGTGAGGTCCTTAAAAGGTAAAAACAGGTAATCGAAGTAAGTAGAATCTTTGGCAATCAGCATCAGGTTTTGGTACAAATTCAAGGTATTGACCTGTCCATTCCAGTCAAACTGAAGGGCAGCATATCTCCGGTAAAGTTGCTTTTGTCCGCTGTAAGTGAGCATATCAAAAGACGGCGACTGTGGAATAATCTTAACGGTGGCAGCTATGCGCCAACTGGGATCAGGCGGGAAAAAATCAAGGAACCCGGTATCGCGGGCGGTGAGCGGTGAGTGTTTATCGCTGATAAATTCGTTTTTGTACTGTTGCCGATGCGCATTGATTTCAGTTAGAAATGCCGGGTCGACGGATGATTGTGCAACAATGCGGGTGCAAAGGATAGCAAGAATACATGCAATTGGGTGTCGCATAAGATAGAATTGGGGCGAAAAGTATTGGGTTTGCCCTGATTTTAATGGTGATAAAAATCAATGTAAAAAATGATGTAAACGGCGCAGTTGTGTTGAGAATGTGGACATTTTTGTAAAAAATTAAACAAATATGAAAAACGCACGACTGTTTTTATTGCTCCTTTTGTTGCCTTGTTTCAACAGTGCTACCGGGATGACGCTGCCGGCAAACCCCGAGCAAATATTGGCCATCCGTTCCGCTATTCAAAAAGATAGCACCATTGCGCAAACACCGGAACCGGGTGAAAAAAGTTCAAAGGTAGCGATGAAGTTTGCCATAATCGCTCTGGCCGCTGCATTGTCTTTTGCTGTTATTGGTTTTCAATTGCGGTTATTATTGGCAGGTATCATGCTGATTGCCAGTTTAGTCGGGTTGATCAGTGGTTTGTCAGCCGTTTCCAAAGCAAAACCAAAATCCAAAGCCATGCGGCGGGG
>JADLCC010000586.1 GCA_020847425.1 Saprospiraceae bacterium | reverse complement strand
CGCACAAAAGCGGATTTTTCCTGCTGGATAATGGTTTCCATGTCGCAGGTCTGGGCGGACAACAGGCTGAGCAGCAAGCAGAAAGGCAGAAGAGCAAGTAGTTTTTTCATGGACGAAAGTTTGAGTGGTTGGGTGGGCTGAAGGGTGATGGTTGAGAATGTTGAGGGTTGAGATTGTTGAGGGTGGTAACCCAGGCGTTGCGGCGAAACAACCGGGCCAAACGTAACCCCCTCTACCTCAACAATCTCAACCCCTCAACATTCTCAACCTCTCTATTGATGATTATGCACGTGATCCAAAACAAACATATCCGCGTAGTTCTGCGCTATTTTCTGGGAAAACGCGCCGGCATGTGAGGTTGGAACATCTGCTACTTTAAAAGAGTTGGGCGTACTGAACATTTCCAATACGTCTACATAGAGGTGGAACACCGGCGCTTCGCTGTTTTTGTGGTCTTCCCGCACCCGTGCGCTTTCGCTGCTGCTGGTGATGGTCACTTGTTTCAGGTTGTTGAGCGTAGGCGAATCCTTGCCACCGAACAGGCCGGTATGGTATTCCAGGGTGCGTTCGCCGGTGCCTGCATTCAGCGGCGCCTGTGGCGAAGTGCCTTCCACTTTTACAAAAATATAACCCGAATTCCAGCTCCAGTACATCCCCGCTGCACCTCCGGTCGGATCGAGTACGCCAGTGCGTTCACCTATGGGCGACACGCTTTTCAGGCTGTCTACACCGATGGTGAATTTTACGGATTTGTAATCGCCCGCAGGAATATTGTGCAATACCAGTTCCCGGCTGTCCACATCATCGTGTTTGCAAAGGAAGTAGCAGGAATCTTTTGGTACTTTGTATTCCGTTCCATCGTCTTTCACGAGGATAAAGTTAGAAACAAAATAATTGAACGTGGAAAATTGTACCGTATCGCCAGCAGCCGTCACATATTTGCTGCCAAACACCAGCACGTCATCGCCGGCGTGGTTGTCCATTTCAATCACGAGGTCGCCGGTACCTTTCAGTTCGTCGTCGTGTTTGTGGCAATTTGAGAAAGTGAATGCGATCAAAACGAGGGCTGTGAGCCCGGAAAGAATATTTTTCATGTTTATTTTTAAATTTTGAGTGGTGAAACATTTTGAAACGCCGGAACAACCGGCATCCCGACCGCCTTTTTGCCGCCGAATGCCCAGGTAGCCGTCACCGACAGGTTGCCTTTGGGCGTTACGAGCCCGCCGCCCAACCGATGCCGGACAGGTGCCTGAAAGCCTGCTCCCACTGCGAGGTTGCCGAGGTAAACATCCAGACCGAAATCTGCAAATGTGGCATACCCTCCGGTTTCTTCCTGGGTGCTGCCATACCAGACATCTTTTTGAGCAGCATCGAGCAGGAACCCTGCACGCGGCAACACAGAAACATTGCGCCCGAGGTTTTTCCACCAAAACAGCCGGATGGCTGCATTCTGGCGGTGCCCGAAACGATACCGATTCGCATTTAAGGTATTGAAACGCGTCTGTGCATCCACCTGCACCCCCAGCGAACGCCGCCGCAAGGTGTAAATGATGTTGATCAGCGCATCCGTGCTGCCGGTGCCGGGCTGGAGGTTGGCATGGTACCGCACTCCGTCGGAATCCGTCAGGCGGTATCGCCCGGTCGGCAGTTTGACGCCGCAGCCAACTTGCAGGGAATGCTTCCAGGTATGCCCCATGCTGTCGCCGGTATTCAGCAAAGCATAATTGGCAATCAGGGTCGCATCTCCCAGGCCTTTCGTGCGCACAATCGCCTGGTTTTCATTCTGTTCAAAAAAGTGTACCGGCATAAAAGCCAGCACCTGAACGCGGCGAAGCGGATACCATCGACCCCAAAGATCGAGCGTGCGAAAAGTACTGCGTGCATTCGTGGCAGCTTCGAGGCTACTGGCCGGATGGTACGAGTCGAGAACCCGATCCTGCCAGCGCATGCCCACAAAATGGCGTTGAAACTGTGGTAAAATACCAAAATAGCCGCCTCCACCCGAACAACCGCATACATCGCAGGCCCGCACATCGCGGGGCACCGAAAGTACCGCTCCTGCCAGCAGCAGAAACAGCAATCGTTTCATCGTATATCGTGTTGGTGAAAAGTAAAAGTAAAAAGGGCAATCTATAGCCTTTTCTCTTCCCTGAAATTAACAGGCATGGCTGCCTGGCGGCTTAAAAATGCGGTTACCCGGCGCTGGAGGAAGAAATACCACGTAGGGTGGTAAAACGGCTGCCGTTTCAGGTTGTATAAAGAAAATCAGTAAGTCGCTGCGGTGTTCAAAAAACAGCAGCGCATCTTTGAATTGCTGAAAATTGCCGGGAAGTTGGGGTTCTTTTTCGCTGCGCTTGCTGTTGTTTTCACTGACAGCAATTTCTTTTTTCAGGTTGCATTTACCCGCACAACTGAATTCTGGCTTGTCCAGATTCTCGCAAAGCGCGATGTATTGAGCACGATTCCATTGATAATGCAGCGTCCAGGCCGTACGGATAAAAGCCTGGCCGAGCAAACCAACAATCAATGTGATAGATAGGAATCGAATCATTACAGGCGCAAAGGTAATTCTGTTTGTTGTTTATACAACTCACGTTTATGTCATCTTTGTTGATGATGGTTGTCATGGGGCGCCGTTCGAGGGTTTTAAGACCCCGGACTTGCTTATGCGCTGCATTAAATTTCCCGTTCTTTTGTTTGGCTTTTAGTGGTGGCATGGGTTTATGAACTTTATACAGTTTCTATTTCCTCCGAAATAGAAACTGTATAAAGTTCATAAACCCATGCCACCACTAAGCAGGGCGCAGATTGATTTTCAGAAAAGGTTAATATCGAATTATTTCCAAACCTCAAAAGAGCAACTTGCAACCCCAACTTTGCACAAAACCTTATTCCAAAAGTTACAAAACCCCGCTTTCAGCGTTTCTTTGCGCCTGAAACAATTTTAAATAAGTATCGGGTTAAAATCAGGTGGGGTATCTATTATACAAATGCTTGATTATCAAGCCAGATAACCAATAACTGATCACCGATAACTACTTTCCGGAAACATGGCAAATAAAGCATTCCTCCTCATCCTCGACGGCTGGGGAATCGGCCCCAAACACAGCGCTGACGCGATTTACCAGGCAAATACACCCTATTTCGACAGCCTGATGCAGCGTTACCCACACAGCACACTCGTTACTTTCGGCGAAGAAGTCGGCCTGCCCGAAGGACAAATGGGCAATTCCGAAGTCGGCCACCTCAATATCGGCGCAGGCCGCATCGTCTGGCAGGAACTCGCGCGGATCAACAAAGCCATCCGCGAACGGGAACTCCATCAAAACAAGGCGCTGCTGGATGCCATCGCTTTTGCCAAAGCAAAAGGGAAAGCCATTCACCTGCTCGGCCTCGTCAGCGACGGCGGTGTGCATTCGCACATCGACCACCTGAAAGCGCTCATCGACATCATTGAAGCCGAAGGCGCTGAACGCTGCTTCGTCCACGCTTTTACCGACGGGCGCGACTGCGACCCTAAAAGCGGCAAAGGATTTATCGGCGACCTTCAGCACTTCCTGGCCGGTAAAAAAACCCGCATCGCATCACTCATCGGGCGTTATTACGCCATGGACCGCGACAAACGCTGGGAACGGGTAAAACGCGCTTACGACCTGCTCGTACACGGAACCTCAGCCGGAAGCACCAGCGATTTTGCAGCATACCTGCGAGAATCCTATGAAAAAGGTATCACCGATGAATTTGCGGAACCGGTCGTTTCTTCCACACCCGGCGGAAATATTCAGCCGGATGACGTTGTGATCTGCTTCAATTTCCGCACCGATCGCCTGCGCGAACTCACTACCGTGCTTTCCCAAAAAGATATGCCGGAATTTGACATGCATACGCTTCCCCTGTATTATGTCACCATCACGCGCTACGATGAAACCTTCAAAAACGTGCATGTCATGTACGAAAAAGACGACGTGGTGCTGACGATGGGCGAAGTGGTCAGCCAGGCAGGACTTACGCAGGTGCGTATTGCCGAAACGGAAAAGTACCCGCACGTCACCTTCTTTTTCTCCGGCGGCCGCGAACAGCCCTTCGATGGCGAACGCCGTTTGATGGTGCCTTCGCCCAAAGTGGCGACCTACGACCTGCAACCCGAAATGAGTGCGCCCGGCATCACCGATGCCATTATGAAGGATATCCGCGACAATCAGCCGGATTTTATCTGTCTCAACTTTGCCAACACCGATATGGTGGGCCATACCGGCGTGTTCAGCGCAGCCATGAAAGCGGCTGAAACGGTGGATCATTGCCTGAGCAAGATTGTTCCGCTGGCACTCGAACACGATTACGCCTGCATCCTGATTGCCGACCACGGCAACTCGGATTTTATGATCAATGAAGATGGTACGCCCAATACGGCCCATACCATGAATCCCGTGCCCTGCATCCTGGTGCGCAAGGAAATGCGCCCCTCCGAAACGCTCCGAAACGGCCGCCTGGCCGACGTGGCCCCTACTTTACTGGCATTGCTGGGGGTGAAACAGCCGGAGGTGATGACGGGGAGGAGTTTGATTGAGGGATGAGGGATGAGGGATGAGGGATGAGGAATGAGGAATGAGGAATGAGGAATGAAAATAGCCACTCTTTAAAGCGGTTTTCCTTTTTAGAGTGGCTATTTTCATTCCTCATCCCTCATTCCTCATCCCTATTAAAATTTGGCCATCTTCTCCACCGCCCGGTACTCCGGCGTTTCCAACTGGTAGTACAGAACGCCGGCTTGCACGCCGGACAAATCAATGAGTACAGCATGCAGCCCCGGGCCGAACAAGCCGGATTGGGAAAATACCACTTTCCCATGGCTGTCGAACACTTGCAAGGTAGCCACCGATTCCTTAGGCAACTGGAAACGAATG
>JADLCC010000585.1 GCA_020847425.1 Saprospiraceae bacterium | reverse complement strand
ACAATCGGCCTGCAAAGCGGCCTGATGAAGGCGTATTACGGTGTGTATAACACATCTAATATCGGCTTGCTGACCTACTATTTGTACACCGATGCGTATGCCAATGTGGCTGCGCAAAACCCGGAAGCGAGCTGGCACGACAAAGGAGAGTTCTGGCACCGGGAATATGAACGGCGGCAAAAATGGATCGGCATTGGCCCGAATGGAGTTGTCGATATCGCGGATTGGCCGGCGGCGAGAGACACGATGGCGCAACAATGCCGTCAGACCTGGTCGGTGCACAAAAAAGAACTGCTGGTGTCGTATGGCCGCAACCTGGTATCCAACCCGGTCAGCGGTACCATGATTGTAGAATTTCTGGCCAAACGCTGCGACAACGAAGCCGTCCGCCAACGTGCGCGGTATCTCTTCCTGCTGGGGCGACTGGAAAATGCAGCCTGCACCCTGGCGGCTTTTTTGCTGGCGCTTTGGACCCTGTCAGCCTCGTTCCGGCAGCGCAAATGGCCAGATGCGATACAGTGGGTGAGCTTGTTTTCGGTTTCTATCATTGTCCTGAGCGCTGTTTCCTTTGCTCAGGGCGATCGTTTTCATATGGTGGTGGCGCCGCTGACGGGGGTGGCTTTTAGTTATCAGTTATTAGTTATCCGTTATCGGTTTTCAGGCAAAAATTGATGGAAGCAGGTGTGTTTTGATCCCCTCAACCGATATGAAACGGGTTTTAGCCGAATTGACCAGGTGTTTCCACCCCGGCTAACCATTGCCAGACGTTTTCACCCCTGATAACTGATAACCAATAACTGATAACCTATGCCAGGCGTTTCCACCCCGGATAACCGATAACCGATAACCAATAACTGATAACCAACCATGCATTTCCACCCAAACCTTCGCCTCCTGCTTTTCACCAGCCTGTTCGTCTGGGGCGCTTTCGTTTTCCTGTGGATCTCGTACGGGAAGCCGATGGTCGGTATTGACGACGCTAATATTTACCAGGTGTATATGCGCAACCTCGCCGGTGGCCACGGACTGGTGTATCAGGCTGGAGGAGAACGAGTGGAAGGGTTTACCTCCTTGTTGTGGGTGCTCATCGGCGCCGGCTTTTACCGTTTTTTACCCGCGCCGGAATTGTTTTTAATGCTGTTGAGTGTGTTGATTGTCAATGGTTTAATGTACAGAATGAACCGGGCAATCAACATGTTATCAGGCTGGAAAGCAGGCCTTTACGGGCATCATCTGTTTTTTATGCTGCTGCTGCTGGTAGTGCCTGGTTTTTTCGACTGGACGTTGTTTACGCTTATGGAAACGGCGTTGTGGAGTTGGCTGCTCACCGAACTGGCCCTGCGTATAGCGGCCCGGCCTTCGGTTATAACGCACAGGTTTTCAATTGAAAACGGCATCATCAGCGGACTGCTTTTTTTGCTGGTGCTTACCCGGCCGGAAAGTATGCTCTGGGGTTTGTTGCTGCTGGGCATCCGGGTGGCTTATTGCCGTTTTGCTGGAAACACCTGGAAAGCCGCCTTGCGGTTCAACGCCCTGCCGTTTGCTGTTTTTGGGATGGCGCTGACCGGGCTCGTAATGTGGCGTTTATGGTATTTCGGTTATCCTTTTCCCAATACCTACTATGCAAAAGTGTCGGCAGAACCCTGGACAAATTTGAAAACAGGTATGCGTTATCTCGCTGAATATTTCATACACTACAATCCGATGGCTTTGCTGATGTATGCAATATCGGCCGGCTGGATGTACCAGATTTGGCGGACGAGGAATCAGACCCCTATCAACCCGCCGCTACTGGTGCTGAACCTGATCAGTCTGCTCAACCTTGTGTTTCCTTTGCTGACGGGTGGCGATCATTTTTTCCTGGGCCGTATCCTGCAACCATTGATGCCGTTGACTTGTGCGGTATTTACCCTGTTGTTTTTTAAAACGGTTCAAGTGAAACTGGAAGCCGTTCCGGATCGTATCTTACAAGGCGCACAAGGCATTTTGGTGCTGGTATTTGCCATGTTGCTGCCCGATTTGTACCGCTTTTATCGTTATCCGAGTATCACACCACCTTTTCAGTACGAATTTGACCTGGCGCAAAAAGGCCGTGAAATGGGTTACCAGATGAGTAATTTCTTGTATCCCGTGGAAAACAAACCCGTCTGGGGCGTGTTGTGTGCAGGTGGTATCGCTTATTCGTACGAAGGTGTTACGCTCGACCTGCTGGGCCTGAATAATGTGGCGATGGCGCATGCGAACCGCATCAAACCCATTAATCGGCCCAAAAACCACGCGTCATTTGACAAGGATGTTTTTTACGCACAGCAACCCGATATCATGTTCCCGACGCAGTTTTTGCAGCCGGGCGCATTGCAGCCACTTGCGTTCGAGCAATGTGACACCTTTGAAAACGATTTTTTGGCGCGCTCGCTCGGCCATATCCACCGCGATGCGCAGTTTAAATCTTTGTATGTTCCTGTCTTGCTGACATCAAAAGCGAAAGGAGACGTTTTGTATGCGTATTTTCGCCGCCGGTATCTGGAGCAATTGGATAGCGCTTTTTATGAAGTGAGGTATCTTTCGCAGTGACATAGTGTGTTTTGGTGTTTTCGGGTTTTGGTGTTTTAGAGCGCCAACTCGTGGCTTTCCTGATTAACCCATTCTTTTTTTTCGGTTTTAGGTTTACATACCCCTAAATTTATGAGCAAGAACCCTCGAAAACACTAAAACACTAAAACACCAAAACACCAAAACACCCCCAAAAACACCAAAACACTAAAACACACAATATGCAACGTCTACTCACCATCATCACCCTGATCTGCCTTTCCAACGGGCTGCTTTCCGGTCAAATGATCAACGGAACGGATACGTTGTACGGCAATGAGTGGATCGACTACGCACAAACGTACCACCGGATCAAAGTGGCCCGGGATGGTATTTACCGCCTGGATTACCAGCAAATGCTGAACCAGGGTGTGCCGCTCGGTTCGGTTGCCGGCGCCGATCTCCGCCTGTTTCGGTACGGACAACAAGTGCCCGTGTTTGTCACCACAACAGGCCTGCTCGGGAATGGCGATTATGTGGAATTTTACGGCGAACGCAACCGCGATGCGATAGATCGGTACCTGTTTACCGATGCCGATTCGGAAAACCTCAACCCCTGGTACAGCCTTTTTAACGACACAACGACCTATTACCTGGGCTGGCAAACAAGTGGGACCGGCCTTCGATATACGCCGGTGGCCAATAACCTGAGCAACCCGCCGGCCAAAGAACCTTTTTGCTGGGCGAGCAGCATCGCATCTTTTGAGGATGCCGCTTTCAAACGCTCCCGGGGTTTTGATGTGGCTTACTCCTGGTATGATGGCGACGGTTTTGGAAAACCCGAAACCAATACCACCAATGTGACCATCACTGCGCCCCAGGTGGCGGCAGGAGGCCCGCCCGCAAGTGTTTACCTGCGCTACGGCTCCAATATCGGCTCCCATGAGACGCAAATCAAACTCAACGACTCCCTTTTTACGACGGACGTGTTCAACGGATTCCGGATCACGGGGCATTCGTACACCGTTCCACTGAGTTACCTGAACCAGGGCCTGAAACTGGCGCTGCTGTCGCAAGGCGACCAGGGCGACCGCCATACCCTGGCCGGGGCCGAACTGCGTTATCCGCGCACGTTCGATTTTGGCGCAGCAGGTTCCGCGATCTTTGAACTGGATGCCAACCCCGCCGGCCAATACCTCGAAATCGCGGGCATCAACCTCGCCAACGGCCAAACGCCGATGTTGTACGACCTGAGTAACCGCCTGCGTATCGAACCTACCGTGCAGGGCGATATACTGCGGGTCATGCTCCCGCCCAGCGCAGTCAAACGCCGCATTTTCATGGCGGGCGTTCCGGGCGGCATTACTTCGGTGCAGGTCATGTCGTCGATCCAGTTTCGCGATTTTTCCCAGGAAAACGCCAATTTTATCCTCATTTCCAACCCTGCCTTGTGGAAAGACCCCAACAATAGCAACGCCAATTACGTGCAGGAATACGCCGATTACCGCTCCGGCGCTGCGGGCGGTAGTTTCCAGACCGGCATCGTGGATATCAATGAATTGTACGAGCAATTCGCATACGGCATTCGTTTCCATTCGTTCTCCATCCGCAATTTTTGTTTTTACCTGAAAAAAACAAACCCGCAGCTCGCCCGCTATATTCTTTTGGTGGGTAAAGGGCTGGATTACAAGGACTTCCGCACGTCGGAAGACCAGGCCTTACTGGCCGACAAATTGTATTTCCTGCCGAATTTCGGTTCGCCGGGCTCCGATCTGGAGTTCGTTATGGGCGGCAATCGCATCACGCAACCTATTTTCCCGATTGGCCGACTGGCAGTAACCCAGCCCGCAGAAATCAGAACATACCTGGATAAAGTCATCGAACAGGAGCAGGTGCTGGCTTCGGCGCAGCAAAACATAGCGGACAAAGCCTGGCTGAAAAAAATGCTGCACATCAGCGGCGGGCTGGCCGACGAACAAGCCGGCATCAGGTCCTACGTAAAAAGTATGACCGATGAAATCAGAAACAACGGTTTCGGCGGAGATGTAGAGACATTTTACAAAAGTTCCAACGACCCCATTCAACTGTCCAATTTTGAAAGGGTGCTGAAGGCCGTGAACGAGGGTTTGTCGACCATGATGATTTTCGGCCATTCCTCGCCTTTTCTCGTGGATTATGACATTGGCGAACCAGATAACTACCAGAACAAAGGGCGCTATCCCTTTATGTTTATCATGGGCTGTTTCTCCGGCAATTGCTCCAATCCGATCAAAGGTCTGGGGGAAAATTTTCTGCTGGCCCGCGACAAAGGCGCGATCGCCTACCTGGCCACCGTGAACTTCGGTTTTACGGATGCCCTGCATTCCTTCGGGCACCGTTTTTACCAGCACATGGGCGGAGCGGATTACAACAGCAGCCTGGGCAATACCATTGTAAACACCATCGGCTCCTTTGAAGCCACCAATTACCCCAGCCTCGTGGCGCTCCTGCACCAGATGCAACTACAGGGCGACCCAGCCATCCGGCTGCACCGCAACGAAGGCCCCGATTTCCTGATCGATCCCAATTCCGTGACCATCGATCCCAATCCGGTGAGTATAGACAGGGCGAGTTACGATCTCGATTTTACCCTGGCTAATATCGGGAAAAATGTAGGTGGAAAAGTGGGGATCAAAATAAGCCAGCAACTGCCCGACAACAGCATTCGTTTGCTGGTCAAAGACAGCGTCGACGCCCCCGGCGTGCGCAGCGCCCTGCACTACACGATCCCTTCCGGCGACAACAAAGTCGGATATTCCAGGATTTTTATTGAAGCGGATACCGACGACCTGGTGGAAGAAACACCCGCTGCGGCTGAATTCAACAACGAAATGCAGGATGCCAGCGGCGAAAAAGGAGTGGAAATTTACTTTTACACCGACGATGTGCAGCCGGTTTTACCCGATCCGTTCAGCATCGTACACAAAACGCCCTTGCGGCTGTACGCCTCTTCCCTGGCGATTCGCGACACCCCCCTGCGCTACTTGTTTGAAATAGATACCACACAGGCATTCGATAGTCCCCTGCGCACTTCGGGAGAAGTGATGGGCAAAAGCGGTCTGCTGCACTGGGACCCCAGCATCTCCATGCTCGACAGCACGGTGTATTACTGGCGTGTTGCCCGCGACAGCCTGGTGGGCGGTACGGTGGCCTGGCACAGCAGTTCGTTTACGTACATCAAAGACAGCCCGCAAGGCTGGAACCAGTCGCATTTCGGGCAGTTTGTACAGGATGGTTTTACCACTATGCAGTTGAACAACCCGCAGGATGGTTTCCAGTTCGGCGATGACGCGGCGTCTTATTTTATGAATGTGGCTTACCGGAATGTGCCGGCGGAAATTTTCCCCGGATTGATGAATAACTTTTCGGAAGGCATTACGACCACGTATTGGTGGGGCGTAATCGGCGTGGAACGCGGCGTGATCATTTTCCAGTACGACCCCAATACCGGACATTATATTCCAAACCCGGCAGGAACGGACAACAACCCGACGCCTGGGCAAACCAACATCGCTTTCTGGTACGATACCCGCGATTCGCTGGAACGCATCAAACTCATGGAGTTTCTCGACCACGGTATGGTGCCCGGCGCGTACGCAGGGCTGCTGACGGTCAACTACGACACAGATATGGAAGGTTACGCGCCCCGGAAATGGGCTGCCGACTCTGTTTCCTATGGAAAAAACCTCTTTCAGGTGCTGGAAAACATGGGCGCTAAAGATGTGCGCAAATTGCAGAACTCGACCGATCCACCTTACCCTTACGGTATGATTTTCCGTGTAGGCGACCCAGATTTCCCTGTCTGGGACACGCTGGTGTACCACAAGGATTCTCTGGTCAACTACCGGCAGAATTTCCCCGCTAAATGGCACAGCGGCGCTGTGGAAAGCCCCAAAATCGGCCCTGCGGAATCCTGGGCCTCCGTACACTGGAAAAAAGGTGCTACGGATGACCCCGGCGACCGCGCTGCCCTGGTGCTGCTGGGTGTGCGGGAAGGTTTGGCAGATACCGTTTTGATGCGACTGGACAATACTTTTGATACGCTGCTGTCCGACATCCCCGCAGCAACTTATCCTTATCTCAAAGTGCGTTACGAAGCCGTCGACAGCACCCGCCGCACTGCCACCCAACTCGAATATGCCCGCGTGCTGTACCAGGGCGTGCCCGAAGGCGCCTTGCATCCCTCGGCGCTGTACTCTTTTTACCGCGATACCCTGCAGCAGGGCGATGACATGAAAAGCGCCATAGCCTACACCAATATTTCCGAATGGCCCATGGATTCGGTGCTGGTGCGCTACCGCGTGGAAAGTGGGAACGGTATCGGAAACAACTATTTCCAGCGCTACAAACCCCTGCTTCCGGGTGATACGCTCCGGACATCCTTTAACCTCTCCACACAGGCCTTGCAGGGCAAACAACGCCTGGGTATCGACGTTAATCCCGACCAGAACCAGCCGGAATTGTACCATTTCAACAATGTGGCGTTCAACGACTTTTATGTGCAGCGCGACAACCGGAACCCGCTGCTGGATGTCACCTTCGACGGGCAGCACATCATGGACGGCGACCTGATTTCACCGAAACCCGAAATAATTATCACCCTGAAAGACGACAACCGCTTTCTGGCGATGCGGGATACGGCTACTTTCCGGCTTTCACTGGAACAACCCGACGGCAGCGTTCAGCCCATCGCGCTGAATGACCAGAGTATTTTGTTTATTCCGGCAGATACCACACAACTGGACCGGAAAAACCAGGCGCGGCTCGAATGGCGGCCCGGTTTTACGCAGGACGGTACCTACCGCCTGCTCGTCAACGGCCGGGATGCAACAGGTAACCTGTCTGCCGGCCTCGACTACGCCGTTTCGTTTGAAGTAATCACCAAATCGTCTCTGTCCAATATTTTCAACTACCCGAACCCCTTCTCCACGTCCACCTGTTTCGTGTACACGATGACAGGTTCGGAAACCCCTTCCAGTTTTAAAATTCAGATCATGACGGTCAGCGGACGTGTGGTGCGGGAAATCACCACTGCCGAATTCGGCGATTTGCAGGCCGGGACACATATCAGCAACTTCTGCTGGGACGGGAAAGACGAATTCGGAGACCAGTTGGCCAATGGCGTGTACCTGTACCGGGTGGTGGCCAAAAAATCGGACGGTACGGACTTCGAATTATTTACCAACGACAAGTCCGACGGCTTTTTTAAACATGGTTTTGGAAAAATGGTGTTGCTGCGATAACATGAGAATAGCTGTGAATGCCCGTTTTTTGCTGCCGGGTCGCCTGGAAGGTTTTGGATGGTACACCCATGAAATTATGCGGCGTATGGTGCTGAGTCACCCGGAGGATACGTTTATTTTCCTGTTCGACCGGGCTTACGATCCCGATTTTGTGTATGCCTCCAACGTCAAACCCATAGTAGTGTCGCCGCAGGCCAGGCACCCGATATTGTTCCGGATCTGGTTCGAATGGATGTTGCCCCGCGTTTTCCGGCGGGAACGCCCCGAGGTGTTTTTTTCACCCGATTCCATGTGCTCCCTGGGCTCAGAGGTGCCCACTGTGATGACCTGCCACGACCTGGTGCCGCTGCATTTTCCCGAACAGATTGCCACCCGGCATCGCGCGTTTTTGTTGCGTTTTTTGCCCCGTTATATCCGCCGGGCCGATCATCTGCTTACCGTTTCGGAGTACGTGCGGCAGGATATCGCGCAAACTTGCCAGATCGATGAGGCAAAAATAACGGCCGTACACAACGGATGCCGGAGTATTTTTAAACCTGTACAAGATATTGAAAAACAACAGGTTATGGTGCAATTTTCCGATGGGAAGCCGTATTTTTTTTACACCGGCGCCATCCATCCGAGAAAAAACATACACCGGCTGATCCGCGCATTCGACGCATTTAAAAACAAAACCGGCGCTCCGGTGCTGCTGCTGCTGGCTGGGCGTTTTGCCTGGCAAACCGGCGAAGTGCGCCAGGCATACGAGCAGGCCCGGCACCGCGCGGATATTCGTTTCCTCGGTTATGTGGAGGAAACCGATCTGGCGCGCCTGATGGCCTCGGCACTGGCTATGACCTACGTGTCGCTGAGCGAAGGTTTCGGTCTGCCGATTCTGGAAGCCATGTACTGCGATACGCCCGTTCTGGCGGCCAATGCCAGTTGCCTGCCCGAGGTGGCGGGCGATGCGGCGCTGTATGCCGACCCGCTTTCGGAAAATTCCATAGCGGAAGGGCTCGAAAAATTGTATGCCGACCCGGCGTTTGCGCTCGATTTGGTAGAAAAAGGCAGGTTACAGCGGACAAAATTCAGTTGGGACAAGGCTGCCGAACAGACCTATCAATGCCTGAAACAAACTGCCGGACATGCCTGAAAACCTGAAAGTCCTGCACTTGTTCGACCAGTATCTGCCCAATACGATGAACTGGGCGTACCGGATGATGCGCAGCATACCAGGCACGGAACCCTGGGCTGCTGCGGGCTGGATGGTGCGGAACAAGTATTTTGTACCGGAAATCCGCTTGTTTGTGCGCCCGCTGCAAAGTAGAAGCGGATGGCTGCCCGACACGGAGTGGCAGTATGGCTGGTGGGTGAAAAACCTGCTTCGCGTGGAGCAGCGCTGGCCTTTGTACCGGTTGTGGCTGACCCGCAAACTGCAACAAGAGCACCCGGATGTCCTGCACGCGCATTTTGGACCCATCGGATACCATTACCTGCCGCTGGCGAAAGCACTCGGCATCCCGCTGATCGTTTCCTTTTACGGTTATGATTATGAAAGCCTGACAACGCGCAAACCTTTCTGGAAAACACGTTACGCAGCACTTTTTAAATCAGCCGCCGCCGTGGTTTGCCTGGGCCCCCATGGCCGCGAAGTCCTGATCGGGCAAGGCTGTCCGCCGGAGAAAATAATGATCATCCCCATGAGTATTCCCCCGGAGGCATTTCCTTACTGCCAAAGGACCAAGCAGCCCGGACAACTCCGCTTGTTACAGGTAGCGACCATCAAAGAAAAAAAGGGTTTCCTGTACACTTTACAGGCCTTGCGCACAGCGCTCGAGCATTGCCCGAACATCCACCTGACCATCGCCGGCGAACGGCACGACCGGGAACTGGTACGCCAGATGCAGGCTTTTATCGAAACCAATGGCTTGGAAAAACACATCCGCTGGCTCGATTTTCTTCCCCCCGATGAATTACCCGCATTTTTTGCTGCCTCCGATGTGTTTATCCACCCGAGTTGTTACACGGCCGACCGCGACAGTGAAGGTGCGCCGGCAGTAATCCTTGAAGCCCAGTCCAGCGGGCTGCCCGTCATTTCAACAACCCATGCGGATATATCCTCGGAAGTGCTGCACGGGCTGACCGGATTACTTGCCCCGGAGCGGGATGCGGACGCCCTTTGCCGGCATATCGAACGATTTCACCGGATGGAAAACGATGAATACCAACACTTTAGCCGGAATGCGCGCGCCCATGTAGAGCAATATTTTGACGTGCAAAAAAATGCGGTACTGCTTCGGGAATTGTATGCGCGTGTACGGGACTATGAGGGTTGGTGAGGGTTTGATAGTTTTTACCAAAGTTATTTGAACATTCCCTCCAATCCCAAGAATAACCACATCAAACCATCAAACCCATATCTTTAACACCCATTTCCCAACAACACCTGAACATTGAAAATCCTTATTGTAACAGCCTGGTATGCTCCTTTTATCCACCCGCGCGCGCACCGCTGGGTGGCGCTGGCGGAACATTGGGCTGCGGAAGGGCACGCAGTGCAGGTCGTTACGGCGCGTTTGCGCGGCTGTCCGGATGAATCCTTGTTGGAGGGCGTGGAAGTACACCGCGTGGGTTTTGACTCCCTGAAAGAAGTGGCGTATTATTATTTCAGCAGCCACCGGGCGCGGGGCAGGGTAGGTATTCAGCCGCAAGGGCCGGGCCGATTCGGCCGTATTATCGCCTGGTTGTATACGGCATTTTGGAAAACAATATTTTTCCCGGACGATGCCTGTGTGTGGTACTTTCCGGCGCGCCGGAGGGTGTTGTCCCTGCTGCGCCGCGAACAACCGGATCTGCTCATCAGCGTGTCGCTGCCGTTTACCGGGCATTTGCTGGGGCTGGCTGCCAAACGGCATTTCCCGGCGCTGCGCTGGCTGGCCGATATCGGCGACCCGTTCGCTTACCGGGTACCGCCTCCCAACAATACTTTTTTGTACGGCAACATCAATCAACGACTGGAACGGGAGGTCCTGGAAAAATCGGATGCGCAGCGTGTAACAACTACGGCCACTTTACTCAAATACAGGGAAATATTCGGCGAGCAGTCGGTGCGGAACATGCAAGTGATTCCACCATTGTTGAAACAAAACACCGTCGCGCCCGCAGCATCCGGGATACTTTCCGAAGCGGAAACAATACGCCTGGGTTTTTTCGGCGCCTTGTACGCACCCATCCGTACGCCCGATGCTTTTCTGGATTTGCTGGCGCAGGTGTTTGCCTTGCAGCCCGAGTGGCAAAAACGCCTGCAGGTGCATTGGTATGGTGAAGTTTTCCCTGAATTTTATGAAAAACTGAGCCGTTTTCCGAATATCACACTCCACGGACTGCGTTCCCGGGAGGAAGTACACACCGCTATGCAGGATATGGATGTACTCATCAACATCGGGAACATCACGGACTTTCAACTGCCGAGTAAAGCCGTCGATTACCTCGCCTCCGGCAAACCGGTGCTCAATTTATCCTATACGAAATTCGATCCGTTTGCCGATTTTTTTGGAGATAACAACCTGATTTTCAATGTAAAAGTAGTGGATGGGAAACTGGCGCCACCGGATGTGCTGCGCTGGCTGCGCTGGCTGGAAACGCCGAAACTGCCGCCCGATAGCGGGGCGCTGGAGGAACGGCTGGCGCCGTTTAGGACGGAAGCGATTGGGGAAGCGTATTTAAGAGGTGAGAGGTGAGAAGTGAGAAGTGAGAGGCATAGAGTTGACCGCTCCGCGTTAAGAGGTGAGAAGTGAGAGGTGTGATCTGTAGAGAAGACCGCTTCGCCCTCCCTTCCAGAGAAAGACCAAGAGCGGAGCGGTCTACTCTACACCTCTCACTTCTCACTTCTTAAAGCGGAGCGTATTACTCGTAAATACTGCGGCAGCACCCGGTCGTTGCTGAATTTTTTCACAGCTTTATATCGACTGTACTGACTCATGGCAATTTGTTCGGCGCGGCTGAGGCGGATGAACTGAAACATGGCTTCAGACAATGCCGCTGCATTTTCGGAAGGAACGATGAAGCCGTTGATCCCGTCCTCCACTGTGTCGCGGCAGCCCACGCTGTCCGTGGTGATGACCGGTTTACCCATGGCCATACCTTCCAGGAGCACCCGCGGCATACCCTCGCGGTAGGAAGGCAGCACGATAGCGCTGGCGCCGGAGATGAATGGCCGCACGTCATCCGTATATCCCAGGTATTCGATATGCTGGCTTTCTACCCATTGCTGGAGTTCTGCGGCGTCAATGGAAGCCGGATTGCCTTCGTCGGTGCTGCCCAGGATCTGGAACCGGACCTGGGGCAATTCCGCTTTTACCAGCGCTGCGGCCCTGACGAATTCCCGGATACCCTTGTCGCTGAGCAGTCGGCCGATGAACAAAAAAATACATGCTCCGTGTTTTTCGGGTGCAGCAGGTTTAAAGTACTCGGTATCGATGCCTGTGCCCGTGATGACGAGCGTTTTTTCGGCTTTTACAGCCTTGTGCTGCAAAAATTCCCGCCGATCATCGTGGTTGAGAAAAATCACCCGCCGCGCGAAAGCGAAAGCCAGCCGGTACAAGAGGAATATAAAAAAGCGAAACAACCCCGAAGCCGTAGCGGTATAGCCCTGTCCTTCCACGCTGGCAATGGCCGGAATGCCCGCTACCTGGGCTGCCAGGCTACCAAAAATATTGGGTTTTACGGTGTAACACACCACCAGATCGGGGCGCTCGTGGCGCAGGAGGCGCAACAATTCGAGGAAACTGTGCAGGTTGTTCCAGATGGAAAGTCCTTTCCGGGTCAGGCGCCGCAAGGGAACGAACCGCAGCCCTTTCAAACTGCGCAGTTTTTCCTGATAACCGTCTTCGGGGGCGGCACAAACAATCGTAAATCCCTCCTGTACCAGCAATTCGATCAGGGAACGCCTGAAGTTCCAGAGGTTCCAGGCAGCATTTGCAACCAGTACTATTTTTGCCATTTCAAAAATAAAAACCCGAATTTTTCCAAACAGGAAAAATTCGGGTTTCTTTTGTTAGATCCCAACAAGAATACGGCAAAAACAGACCGTGCAAGCGGCTGAAAAAGCCTCTGCATTATTCGAAATTGGGTACTATATAGGGAGCAATTCCGCTCATGCTGCTGCCAATCTGCCGGAAGCAATATTGCCCTGCGGGCCATTGCTGCTTGCCAATGCGGCAATATCGTCGGGTGTGTATTGTTGAGTGACCAAATCATACACCTCAAGCGCCTGATCACGCGTAATAGAGGGGAACTCGTCCAGGAATTCGCTGACACTTACGCCAATGCGCAAAAAGTCATAAAATGTTTCGATTCGAATCCTGGTGCCGGTAAAAACTGGTGCACCATCTTGAATTTCGGGGTGGACTGAAATGGAAGATAGCCGATTCATGTCACTGCTGTTGATTAGTGTGTAAGAAGATTATCAGCTTGGGACAGTTGAAATCATCGTGGATTAAAGGATTAAATAAATGCAGTGGCGAATATAGTTAATGTTTGTATAACACAGCTTCTTACATGAAAAAAAATTATTAAATCAGGTTTTTCCCTGATAGGCGCCTCCGTGGGAGTACGGATATCTAAGGGAAAGGTCTGTTGCAAAGAGCAAACGTGTGTCATCCCAAATTTAGAGGCGAAAAGACTGCGAAGCAGTCAAACCTATGTGCGCTACGACACCCGTAGCGTAATTTTACCACAAAACATATTTCAATGGTAACTGGTTAGCACAGGGGCAGCGCCCCGTAAGATTTGTAGCAACAGATGCCGAGATTTTGATGAAGGTGCAGCGCACCGCAAGATTATCTTACGGTGCGCTGCACCTTCATCAACTGCGCTTGGAAATCGCTACAAATATTACGCGGCGCTGCCGCTATACTAACCAGTTACTTTCAAAGAAATAACTCTCCCGTCCTGCCCTTCACCAGCGCCGTCACCTGCTTAATCTCCTGTTCTTTCGATTTGGGGTAAATCAGCAGCACATCTTCCGTATCGACGATGATATAGTCGTGGATATCTTTCACCACCACCAGTTTGCCTTCCGGTGCGCGGATGAGGCTTTCTCGGGAATCCAGCGCGATGATATTGCCCTGTAGAGCATTGCCTTGTTCATCTTTGGGGCATTCCGCATACAAACTGGCCCAGGTACCCAAATCAGACCAGCCGAACTCGGCCGGAATGGTGTACACATTCGAGGCTTTTTCCATAATGGCAAAATCCACCGAAATATTGGGCGTTGTCGGGTAAAATTCGTTGATAAAAGCCGCTTCCAATTCCGTGTTGTAAGCGGAAGAACCTTGCCGGAGTATATCGAAAATTTCAGGCGAATGCGTTTCGAATGCCGAGAGCACCGACTGGGCGCTCCACACAAAAATGCCGGCATTCCAGAGGTATTCACCCGAATCCAGGAATTGACGGGCTATTTCCAGGCTGGGTTTTTCCGTAAACCGCAGCACCTTGCGCACGTTTGGGCCCGCTTCTTCGCCGAACTGGATGTATCCGTATCCGGTATCCGGTCTGGAAGGCTCCACACCCAGCGTGACAAGGTGGTCGCCCATTGTGGCAAAGTCGAGCGCCTGTTGTATTTTTTCCAGAAAAACCTGCTCTTTCAGCACGATGTGGTCGGCAGGGGTGATCACGATCTGTGCATCAGGGTCGAGCGCAGCCAGTTTGAAAGCCGTGTAAGCCACGCAGGGTGCAGTATTGTTCCGGCTGGGCTCGCAGATCACCTGGTTGTCGCTCAGTTCGGGAATCTGCTCCTGTACAAGATCCTTGTAGGCCGCATTGGTGACGACAAAAATGTGTTCCGCAGGGCAAATGGGTAAAAAACGTTCGAAAGTGAGCCGCAACAGGCTTTTGCCGGTGCCCAGCATATCGAGAAATTGTTTGGGGCGCGCTTCCCGGCTACCCGGCCAGAATCGGCTGCCAACGCCCCCGGCCATAATGGCTACGTAAGTGTGGTGTGACATGTATTGTGAGTTGTGTGTCGTGAATCGTGAGTCGTGAATCGTGAGTGGCATTCGGTATGAAGGGCGATGCGTTATTTACTGATTCAAATAAGTTGTGTCCTAACCGCAAAGCGGTTAAATATGAATAGCCCCCCGATGCAAATCGGGGAAAAAGTCAATTGATTCCGCAACCACTATACCGGCGAGCGTTAAGTGGTTGAATATTATGCGTTGGAATGGCTTAATCGTATTTAATGTATGTTCGGGAATTTGATCCATCTCACATAAATAATGAGTCGCTCGTCAACCTGGATGCCACTCACGATTCACGATTCACGACTCACGATTCACCACTCACAACTCACGACTCACGGTAGCATACACCGCCCGGATACCTTCTTCCAATCCGATCCTTGCTTTCCAGCCAAATCCATGTAACTTGCTGACGTCCATCAATTTACGCGGGGTGCCGTCGGGTTTGCTCAGGTCGTGCTCGATGGCGCCGGTATATCCGACGATGCGTTGCACCAGTTGCGCCAGTTCGAGGATGGAAATATCCGTGCCAACGCCGATATTGACCAGGCCCGGCTCGTTGTAATGCTGCATGAGGTAGAAACAGGCATCCGCGAGGTCGTCGACGTGCAGAAACTCCCGGCGCGGGGTGCCCGTGCCCCAGATCGTGACCGAAGGCGCTCCGGCGATTTTCGCCTCGTGGAAACGGCGGATCATAGCAGGCAGCACGTGGCTGTTTTGGGGGTGGTAATTGTCGTTGGGGCCGTAGAGGTTGGTCGGCATTACCGACACAAAATTACAGCCGTATTGGTCGCGGTAGGCGTCGCAGAGTTTGATGCCGGCGATTTTAGCGATAGCATAGGGTTCGTTGGTGGGTTCGAGCAGTCCCGTGAGCAGAGCGTCCTCTCTTAGGGGCTGCGGCGCCATTTTCGGGTAAATACAGGAAGAGCCCAGAAACATCAGTTTGTCTACCCCGTTGCGGTAGGCCGCGTCGATCACATGGGCTTCGATCATCAGGTTGTCGTACAAAAACTCGGCGCGGTAGGTGTTGTTGGCCACGATACCGCCCACTTTGGCAGCAGCCAGGAAAACATACGCAGGTTGTTCTTTCCGGAAAAACTCCTGCACTTCCAGTTGGTTGCGCAGGTCCAGTTCCCGGGAAGTCGCCAGGGCGAAGTTGTGGAAACCCTCCGCCTGTAGTTTTCGTAGGATCGCCGAACCGACCATGCCATTGTGGCCTGCGATGTATATTT
>JADLCC010000584.1 GCA_020847425.1 Saprospiraceae bacterium | reverse complement strand
TTTTAGTCAGCATACTTTCTTCTTCGGCTGCGCTCAGGTTGTAGGTGTCTTCGCTGTCGATCCGCAGCATTTGCTGGTTGTTGCCGAGTATCCTGGTTTTTACGGTGGTGCAGCGCGTTTCCGAAAACACCAGGCCTTCTCCATCTATGTTGTTTTCCCTTAAAATCTTGTTTTTTAATTGGTTGCCTGCCTCATCTCTGCCGATCACACTGCATAAAACAGGGGTGCTGCCCAAAGCGCGTATGTTCAGCGCAACGTTGGCTGCGCCGCCCAAACGATCCTCCGTCGCCTGGTGCAATACCACGGGAACCGGCGCTTCCGGTGAAATCCGGTTGACACTTCCGGTCAGGTAACGGTCGATCATCACATCGCCTAAAATCAAAATCTCGTGGTTTTCGAGTTGCTGCAGTATGCTCATGGGTTATTAGTTTATGGTTTATGGGTGTGTTTATGGTTTATTAGTTTATAGTTTATGGTGGAAACTTAATACTGGGGTATAAAATTAAAATGTTGATTTTCAATAGATTGAAGCACTCCAAGCGTTGCCAGCCCAAACCATCAAACCCTTTCAAACCATCAAACCCATAAACTATAACCCATAAACCTTCTTCCAGTATCTCATCAGCCCGGCCACCGACATGAACGACGGATTGGCGGCTTCATATCGCTGCGAATCGGAAGGCGATAATCCGGCTTCCAGCAATTGCGCCTGCACGAACGCCTGAAACTCCGGCACAATCGCCGCCGGATCGGCCTTTTGTTCGGCATAGGGGCGCATCCAGTTCGCCCAGGAGATCAGACGGGTTTCCAGATTGTCGAGGTGAGTGCTTTTCTCCGTTATTTTTCCAAAATGGGTCAGGTACAGCGTTTCAACCGGCAATTCCCGCATGAGTTGAATAGAAGCCCGCCAGTCTTCTACATGAATATCCGGCGGTGGGCAGGGCGGCATCACCGGTCCGTTCTCGATTTTTACGCCGGCCACATCGCCTGTAAACAAAACCGTTTCGGCGCCATCGGAGACTTGCCAGGCGATATGGTGAACGGCATGACCGGGTGTGTACCAGGGGCGGAATTGCAGTCCACAGGCCGTAATCAGACTGCCGTGTTCGGGTGCGCTGAGCTGCGCTTCCGGAATTTGTCGCATTTCTCCCCACAGCGTATCCATCTGCTCACCGTAAATCATGCGGGCAGAATTGTACAGTTTTTCAGGCGCTGCCATATGCGGCAATCCTTTCGGGTGGACATAAACTTGTGCGCCTTTTTCTGCGAAAGCCCAGGCCGCTCCGGCGTGGTCGAAGTGGATATGCGATAAAAAGACGTGTTGGAAATCGCTGATTTGCCAGCCATTCTTTGCCAAAGCCGCTTCCAGATGGGGCAGGGTAGAGGCAGGACCGGTTTCTATGAGTGCCAATCCCTGCGGGCCTTCAACAACAAAGACAGCGATGGCGTTTTCCAGGTCTAGAAAACCGAGGTCGAGGATGTGAATGTTCATGGCGCAAAGGTAATGCGACCGAATGAAAGTTAGGGATGAGGAATGAGGAATGAGGGATGAGCATTTTCAGGAATGAGGGATGAGCATTTCAGAAATGAGGGATGAGGAATGAGGGATGAGCATTTCAGAAATGAGCAAAATCACATTAGATCCATCCCCACAAACCCTCATTCCTCATTCCTCATTCCTCATCCCTCATCCCTGTAACGCCTCCCGCGAGATTACCAGTTTCTGCACCTCCGAGGTGCCTTCACCGATGGTGCAGAGTTTGGAATCGCGGTAAAATTTCTCTACCGGAAAATCTTTGGTATAGCCGTAGCCGCCAAAAACCTGCACGGCGTCGGTGCTGACCTGTACGGATACTTCGGAGGCGTAATATTTGGCCATTGCGGCCTGTTTGGTGCATTTTTGACCGGTGTCTTTTAAAAAACCGGCCTGGCGGGTGAGTAGTTCGGCGGCTTCAATTTTGGTTGCCATATCCGCCAGTTTAAAACTGATACCCTGAAATTGTGCGATGGGTTTGCCGAACTGGTGGCGTTCTTTGGCATATTTGACGGAGGCTTCGTATGCGCCTTTTGCAATGCCCAGCGCAAGCGAGGCGATCGAGATGCGGCCGCCGTCGAGGATTTTCATGGCCTGGATAAAACCTTCACCTTCCTTGCCCAGTATCTGGCTTTCATGCACCCGGCAATGGTCGAAAACCATTTCCGCCGTTTCGCTGGCACGCATCCCTAGTTTGTTTTCTTTTTTGCCGGCATGGAAACCGGGTGTGCCGCGATCGACCACAAAGGCAGTCATACCCCGGCTGTCGAGCAGTTCGCCGGTACGGGCAATGACCACTGCCGCATGGCCGCTTTTGCCGTGCGTGATCCAGGATTTTGTGCCGTTCAGGATAAAATATTCGCCGTCGCGGGTGGCGGTACACTGCATGCGCATGGCATCCGAGCCGGTATTGGGTTCGGTGAGTCCCCAGGCGCCGATCCATTTACCCGTAGCGAGCATGGGCAGGTATTTGCGTTTT
>JADLCC010000583.1 GCA_020847425.1 Saprospiraceae bacterium | reverse complement strand
GAAAACAGGCATACAGACTGCTTCTAAAACACGCTCTTTCCATGGACTTCAGGTGCATGTATTTGGAAAACTAACAGCAGCCTTTTTTATGCTCGCTTTCTCATTCCTTAACCCGTGATTCGCATTATTAGTTATCAGTTATTGGTTATTCGTTATTGGTGGTGTTTCAGGCTTGGAATGGGGAATGAATGGGTAGTCTTTTTCACTTTTGAAATGTTATTCGTTATCAGTATCTAACGCCTGGTCTACTCACGAAATATTGTTAGATGGAAGTTGAGGGAATAAAAATGCATATTTTTTGTGCATTTCCAGCCTGAAACACCACGAATAACGAATAACGAATAACCAATAACTACCCAAGGGCTTGCCCCAAATCCGCCATAATATCCGCCGGATTTTCAATACCTACCGAAACCCGGATCAGGCCATCGGTGATGCCGTTTTCGAGTCGCACAGCCTTGGGCACGCTGAGGTGCGACATGGATGCAGGGTGCAGGATGAGCGTATCGATATCGCCGAGGGTAGGGGCCAGGGTACAAAAACTGATCTTGTTCATACAGGCAATACCGGCGTCGAGGCCGCCTTTCAGTTCAAAACTCAACATGCCGCCATTTCCGCGCATCTGCCGGCGGGCCAGCGCGTGATCGGGATGCGACGCTAGTCCGGGGTAATTGACGCGTTCCACTGCCGGGTGTTTTTCCAGATATTCCGCCAGGGCGAGCGCATTGGCGCAGTGCCGGTCCATACGCAGTGTCAGGGTTTTTAAGCCGTTGTAGGTCAGCCAGGCCTCAAAAGGCGAGCAGTTGGTACCGACCAGTTTCATGGCATGCCACACCTTTTTGCGCATGATTTCTTTGTCCCGGCCAATAATAATACCCGCAGTGGAATTGCCGTGGCCATTCAAAAATTTGGTGGTGGAATGGATAATGAAATCGACGCCAAACGCAAAAGGTTGTTGCAGATACGGGGTCATAAAAGTGTTGTCGATGGCACACCAGGCGCCATGCCTGTGCGCAATTTCAGCCAATACCTGTATGTCGACACAAGCCAGGGTAGGATTGGCGGGCGTTTCGCAGTACAACATTTTAATGCCTGGATCCTGCTGGAAACAGCGCTCCACTCCCTCCGGATCGCTCAGGTTAGTAAACACCGTTTCCACGCCGAATTGCCCGAAAATACTCTTCAGCAGATCGGTCGTGCCGCCGTACAAATTGGCCTGACTCAGCACTTTGTCGCCCGTTTTTAAAACGCCCAACAACAGGGTTGATATCGCCGACATCCCGCTGGAAGTCATGATGGCATGCGCTTCCATGTCGAGCCCGTGTGTTTCCAGACCGGCAATTTTTTGTGCCACCACATCCACCGTCGGATTGGCGTAGCGGCTGTACACGTGCCCGCTTTCGATGTTTTGGAATATTTCAATCCCCTGATCGATATCTTCAAAAGCGAAAGATGAAGTCGCATAAATGGGCAGGATATGCGGTCTGGTGGTTCGGTTGTCGGGTGTTTCTTTTACGGTAAACGAGTCGAAATGCATGTGAATGAAGTGTTTAGTTTATGGACCTCACCCCCCGGCCCCCTCTCCAAGGGAGAGGGGGTGACGTCACGTTTGGATTTTTTATGAAGGGAAGCGAAAGGCACTTGCTTATTGTTTGGTTGGTATGATTTTCACCAAAGATTTTGTGTTAGTAAGCCAAAAGGGAAGTCCCCCCCTCTCCCTTGGAGAGGGGGCCGGGGGGGTGAGGTTAGTCGCCCGGCCAGAAATGCTCGCACACTTTATGCAAAAATGCGCCCGGTTTGGCTTTGGACGACAGGAAAAGCGAGGCCCGGCAGCCCACTTCATACGGGCAATCGTTGATAATGGCATCCGGTTTGCCATCGCGGTCGAGGTCGCCGAACCACAACAAATCCACCGATGGGCTCGCGTCCGGCACATCCGGCTTTACCCAGCGGGTCAGGTCCTGGTATTGCACAGGTTCCTGGCTGAAATCGATCAGCCGCAGTTGGTAGTCCGTCACGCGGACGTAGGTGTTTTCCAATTGTGCGCAGCCCGTAGCGGCGATGCCGTAAGTGGGCCGGAGCAGGGTGTCGTTCATGTCATTCCCGGGGTAAATAGACAACTGGCCGCCCGGATTGAGGGATTTGGAGAAATACATTTCCCCGATTTCAAAATGCCCGAGCGGGCCGCAGTAACCTGTTGGAAAAGGCATTAGGCTAGCAATCAGGAATTTGCTGGGTTCGCTCTGGTTGGTTTTTAATACCCGCATTTGTGTCTGGAAAAATTCGTTGAACTCATCTGCCAGACGTACCTGCACCCGCCGTACTTCATCGGCAAACGAATCCCTGGCATACACGCCAAACCATTGCAGCGGCGGCAGGTTTTCTCCTTCCGGGAAAAAATCGTTTTCATAATGCAGCCCGATTGTACCGGTCAGGTACGCGCCGAAAGCCCAGCCGGTGGTCCCTTTGAACTGCACCTTGATCCAGGGTGCGTAAGGCGATTCGGGGTCGGTTGTGTCCGCCTGCATATACTCGCCATTTTTGTAGGTTTCCAGAAACTGAACCACCGTTCCCTGCGTCAGGGTTCCAACTTTTTTGGCATTTTTATCCGGGGCATCGCGCAGGTTGAGCGAACTGGCCGTTACGATCATTTCTTCCGGGAAAAACGGGGGCGTATCCTGGGCTGCAAGGCGCGTTGTCAGAAGGAACAGGAAAAGAAGCGTTTTGTACAATACGTTCATTTTAAGTGGTTATCCGTTATTAATGCGAATCATGGGTTAAAAGAGCCAGAAACACAAAGCGGCAGCAATGGCACCAAAGATATGGAGGATCAAGCCTTTTGTGTTTCTGACTTTAGAGGCTCTTTGGACGTCAGTTTTATCGATAAG
>JADLCC010000582.1 GCA_020847425.1 Saprospiraceae bacterium | reverse complement strand
ATAACGGTAACCGACAACACGGATCCGGTACTGGATTGCCCGAGCGACATCACCCTTACCCTGGAACCAGGCGAATGTAACATCGCATACAACTATTCCATTACCTGCACCGACAACTGCCCGTTTACCACTTCCGGTACGGTATCGCACCCGATCGACTTCAACAACTCGCAGGCAGGTGTGATGTTCGACGTAAAAAACCTCGGCAGCACCAACCTGACGATCACCAACTTTGCCCCTTCCGTCAATGTAGGTACCTGGCAAATGGAGGTGTATTACACCGCATCATCCAATTCCTGGCAAAGCAATGCCAACAACCCCGGCGCCTGGATACATGCGGGTACCCGAACGGTTACGTCTTCTTCGTCTGCCGTCGGCACTCCTATTACCGGTTTCAATATCGTATTGGCGCCCGGCCAGGCAAAAGGCATTTACCTGACCAGTACCACCGGCGCACCCCTCAATTATACGGAGGGCTCCCGTCAGGTTGATGATGGCAGCCTGCGGGTTTCATCCAATCCGGGCGCAGGTAAACAATACCTGTTCGGCACCACTTTCAACAGCCGTTCCTACAACGGTTCAGTGGGATATTTTAAGGAAGTGATCAGCACACCCCAGTTAACGGGCGGATCAGGCCAAAACGCCACCTATGAATTAGGCGAAACGATCAACTCTTTTTACTGTGAAGACGGACATGGCAATGATGCCAGCTGTTCTTTCAAAGTAACCGTGGTAGCATTCCCCAATCCAATCGGCGGTATCCTGTGCAACGATTTGGTCAACTTTTCACTGGCTGAAGGATGCTCCGATGTGCTTACGGCCGACCAGGTACTCGAAGGCGGCCCGTACGGCTGTTATGATAATTATATCGTAGAACTGGACAAAACACCTCCTTATGGCAATGGCCCATGGGTGCCGGCTGTATTAAATTCTACAGATATAGGCAAAACGTACCGCGTACGTGTGACCGATCCGACCCTGAATAAATGTTACGGCGACGTAAAAGTTTTCGACAATATTCCGCCATTGCTCGAATGTAATGTATTGACGGTACCTGCCAACTATCCCCTGTTGCCCACTTTTTCACAGGTGACAGAGGCAAGGGTTAAATTCCCTGCCCCGGGTTTGCCCGTGTTTGTTTCCGATTTGCAAACCCGTACGTTCAGCATCCCGGTTTCCGGGCCTGCGGGCGCTACCGTTACCGATGTTGATTTCGCTACAAAAATCACACAGGAGTCATTTTATGGCAACCTGGATATTGAGATTGAAAGTCCTTCCGGTACCATTGTGAAAGTATGGAACCATCTCACCGGTTGCGGACCAAGCCCAATCTGGGCGCGTTTCGACGACGAGGGATCCGGTACCATGACTTGCCCGGCGCTGTCGACCAATCAGCATGTACAGATTCCAAACGGCATAGGCAGTTTGAGCAGTTTCGACGGTCAACCCGTCAACGGTACCTGGATCGTCCGTATCTCCGATGTAAACCTCGGGATGGATATTTCTAAAATTGAAAATGTGGACCTGCTGGTCAAGATGACGGGCAACTTCTCTGTTGGTTTCCCGAATGACCTGACCGCACCTCCACTTACTGCACTGCCGAACAACAAATACCTGGTTCCGGCCGGTTTGCTGGATTATTGCAGCCCTGTAACCCTCAGTTACAGCGATTGGAGCACTCCGCAACCCTGTGAATCGGGCCTGACAGCGATTATCATGCGCACCTGGATGGCTGTGGATGTAAGCGGCAATACGGCTACTTGTATCCAAACGATCAACCTCCTGCGTCCGACAGAGGAAGATTATATGTTCCCACCGAATTACGACGACTTTGATGAACCGGCCTTTAGTTGTATAGATGGCGCATATCCTACGCCGCAATGGATTGTAAGCCAGGGGTTACAGGGATTCCCGACGATTTACGGATTGCCTCCGGGAAATCTGGCCACCTTTAACCATTCGGATATTGTAGTCAAGTTATGCGACGGATCATACAACATTACACGCACCTGGACGGCTACCGACGCTTGTTCCAATAACATTACAACACATATTCAGTACATCCGTGTCCGCGACCTGACAGGGCCGAGTATCAATTGCCCGGATGATGCCGTACAGGTTACAACAGATCCTTTCACCTGCTGTGCTACCGTCAACCTGCCCGACGTAATCGTCGACGATGGTTGCTCGTCCATCAGCAGCATCAAGGCGGAAATCCAGGTCGTCGATCCTGCTACCCAGAACATCGTTAACACCATCGTTCAGGGTGGTACACTCACCACGTTCCCCGGCAATAACACCGGCGACCGCGACACACTGGGCGTATTTGGTAATACCTCCTGCCTACCGGTAGGCAACCATATAGTGACGTATACGGCTATCGATAATTGTGGTAATCAAAGTACTTGTTCGTTTGAATTGCAGATCAACGACTACTCGCCGCCGGTCGCTTCCTGCACCGAATTTACGGTGGTGTCGGTCGGCATCGATGACCCTACAGACTGTTATTACCCCAGCAATGGTTGTGAGTTTGCAGGTGTGGCAGTAGTTCCGGCTTCCAATTTCAACCAGGGATCCTACGATAACTGCGGCGGTGTAGGTTTCACCGTACGACGCGTAGCGCCTTACAGCAGTTGTATCACAGGTTTGAATGAATGCGAATTCGATGTAGCCACCGCTGAAAACGACTCCATCAAGTTCTATTGCTGCGAGGTCGGCACCGAACAAAACATTATTTTAAGGGTCTATCAACTGGACGCCCTGGGCGAAATCAGTTACTACCCTGACGGCACACCGATCTACAATGAATGTACGATCAGGGTAGAAGTACAGGATAAAATCAAGCCGATTTGCGAACCACCGTTGAATGTAACGGTAAGTTGTGAAAACTTCGATCCTTCGCTATGGGCATACGGCAAAGCAGCTGTGTATGATAACTGCTGCCTCGACGCTACCAAGGAATACCAGGATCAGAAAGGCCTCACACATTCGGCCAATTACAGCCAGTTTGATACCGTGTGCAACCGGGGCACCATCACACGTACTTTCCGCTCTTACGATTGTCACGGGTTTAGCAGCAGCTGCACACAGAAAATAACGGTGACGTACGACCAGAAATTCGGTATCAAATTCCCGGATGACGTGGTGATCAACAATTGCAACGGCAACGGAATTTACGGAGAACCTACTTTCTGCGGCGAAGACTGCGAACTGTTGGGGGTTGCCTACCAGGACCAGATTTACACAGTAGTACCGGATGCCTGCTATAAAATTGAACGCACTTGGACGGTTATCAACTGGTGTAGTTACACGCCGCAAAGTAATTGCACCTCGATACCCAATCCGACGCCGAACTCGAATCCCGGAGCACTGCAGAATTTGACGGGGCCGACCGTTTCGGCGCCGGGGACACTCGCTCCATGGACCTCGACGGTGACCAAAATAAATGCTACGGACGAGACGACTACGGACTACAGCAGTTTCTGGAATGCCAATACCAGTTGCTATAAATACAAGCAGATTATCAAGATCATTGATAATCAGGACCCAATCATGGTTTGTCCTGTATCGCCCGATACTACCTGCGACCTGACAACAAACGACCCGAAACTGTGGAACGAATCCTACTGGTACGATGCGCATAATGATATGCACGACCTTTGTGAAGCACCGGTAGACCTGAATATTTCTGCGTCAGACTTGTGCTCCGGAACAAACCTGAATGTGCGTTACATCCTGTTCCTCGACCTCGACGGTGACGGCACCATGGAGACGGCGGTGAGCAGCACCAATGTCCCGCAGGAAGGAACCGTGCGCTATAACAATGCCAATACCACCAACTTCGGAGGCGGAACCGTGCGCAATTTTGATGAGCGCTCCGTCGGTATCGGCCAGAAGTATCGCTTCGGTTTGCAAACCAGCGTAGTGGATGGTAGTCTGCAAGCGGCGGTTCGTTGGAATACGAATGCTGCTCCCGGCACATACCTTTTACCTGAATTGCCGCATGGCACGCATAAAATCAAGTGGATTGTGGAAGATGGTTGTGGCAATGAAAGTGTCTGCGAATACACTTTTGTAGTGCGCGACTGCAAAGCGCCAACGATATTCTGCCAGGGCGGATGGGGCATCACGAACATGCAAACGGGCATGATCACGTTGTTTGCCAGCGACTTCCTGCTGCACGCAGAAGACAATTGCACACCTGAAGAAAACCTTGAATTCGCTATTCAGGTTGAAGGCGGTCCGCTGCAATTCCCAACCGACAACAATGGCAATCCTGTGATCAGTATAACATTCGATTGTGATGATATAGGCAGCCAAACGGTCCAGTTATGGGCCATCGACCAGGCCGGAAACCCTAGTTATTGCAGTGCTACCATTACGATTCAGGATCCGCTGCACATTTGCAACGGTTCACAAACCCAGGCCACCGTGGCCGGTATCCTGAAAACGGAAGGCAACAACGGTCTGGAAGAGTGTGACGTAGAACTGTCGGGCCAGGGGCCGAATGGCGCCGCCTTCAACCAGTTCGTCATGACCGACCAGGAAGGACACTACCAGTTTGTCAATGCCGTACCGATGTTCTCGGATTATACGCTGACACCGACCAAGGACAACAACCCGCTCAATGGTGTAACTACCTATGACCTGGTGCTGATTTCCAAACATATTCTCGGCCTTGAGCCTTTGAATACGCCGTACAAAATGATCGCCGCCGATGCCAACCGTTCGGGCAGCGTTACGACATTCGACATCGTGGAATTGCGCAAACTGATCCTCGGTATTTACGAAGACCTGCCGAACAATACCTCCTGGCGTTTCGTAGATGGCGGTTACCAGTTCGATAACCCGGCCAATCCGTTCCAGAATGTTTTCCCTGAAAACAAAACGGTGTCGGATATTCAGGGTAGTCTGATGACTAATGACATGGTTGCGATCAAAATCGGTGACGTGAACAGTTCTGTTATTGCCAATTCGCTGATGAATTCAGACGAACGCAGCAGCGGCTCCCTGATCTTCGATGTAAAAACCGGAGCCACACAACGCAACGACGGCACTGTAAAAGCAGGCGAAACCTTTGAAGTGACTTTCGATGCCACGGAAAAAGTACAGGGCTATCAGTTCACGATGAATTTCAACGACCTGGAGTTGATCGACCTGAAACCGGGAACGGATATGAAAAGCGACAATTTCGCAGTATTCTCTGACGATAACGCTTTGACAACCAGTTGGGACGGCGAGGAAAAAACCAGTTTCACCCTGCGTTTCAAAGCGCGAAAAGCGGGCGAAATCAGCAAAATGCTGGCCGTTTCCAGCCGCATCACAAAAGCAGAAGCATACACTTCCGAAGGCGAACGCCTGGATATCGGCTTCCGCTTCGATGGTAAAGACGGCGCCACTGTAACAGGTATCGGATTTGAATTGTATCAAAACGTCCCGAATCCTTTCATCAATAAAACAATGATCGGATTCCACCTGCCAGAAGACACCGACGCTACCCTGAGTATTTACAACGAATCAGGCCGCCTGGTATATTCACAAAAAGGCAGTTTCAGCAAAGGGTACAATACATTCCCGATCGAACGAGCGATGGTCAATGTGAACGGATTGTTGTACTACACACTCCAGACAGATACTGACAGCGCCACACGCAAAATGATTCAAATTAAATAGTTGCTCTTTCATAAGTCTTCGGCTGCCTGTACATGTTTCTTTCAAACTGTTGGAGGGAACATCGGGTAGCAGAGACAGCGGGTTGCAGGCACTCCAAAAAGTTGGGGTGCCTGTTACCAGCCCGCAGAAAGCCTAAAAATATTACGCGCCGTCGATCCTGATCTGAACAACATACCTTTTGGCTATCGGTAGGTTATTCCAGGCAACGCGTCGTAACAATCTACGTAATAATCTTGTGGAAAGTTGCAGTCAGAAAGGATCGACCTTTCTGGCTGCTTTTTTGTTTAGGTGACAGAACCGCAAAGCGGTTGAACATGAATAGCCCCCGATGCAATCGGGGGAAATAAGTCAAATTATTCCGCAACCACGAAGTAGTTGAATATCAATGTGTTTGAATGGATAAATCATGCTTACCTGTTTATTCAACCGCTTTGCGGTTGGTACCGCTTGTTCGCTAATATCCCCCCGATTGCATCGGGGGCTATTCATATTCAACCGCTTTGCGGTTAGGTCACAAATTGAATTTTTTAATTAAATACCCGCGCTGTATTTTTACAACAAACATCTCTTCAAATGATTGAAGATCAAGAGTTTAATAAAATAAACCAATTGCTCGACACGGTTTGTGACCCGGAAATTCCGGTGCTTACCATCCGCGATCTGGGTATCATCCGCGACCTGAAACGCCACGCCGACGGAACGGTGGAGGTGGTCATCACGCCCACTTACAGCGGTTGCCCGGCCATGCACACCATCGAAGTCAATCTCAGGGCAGCCTTGCAGGAAGGCGGTTTTGAAAAAGTGCGGATCACAACGGTACTCAGTCCGGCCTGGACCACCGCATGGCTCAGCCCCGAAGGCCGCCAAAAACTCAGCGCCTTCGGTATCGCCCCACCCGCTGAAACCAGTATGGATAAAAAAGCGCTATTGGGCGAACAACGGGCGCTGGAATGCCCGTTCTGCCATTCTACACATACGGAAATGATTTCTCAGTTTGGCTCAACGGCGTGTAAGGCGCTGTTTAGGTGTTTGGATTGTTTGGAGCCGTTTGATTATTTTAAGTGTCATTAGGGGGGGCTCACAAACTATTATACCCCCCAACTTCCCGGTTATTCACATAATCCTGCCACGCCACTTTCATCCCCGGCTTGATCCCCAGTTTATCGCTCAGCCCGCCATTAATTTCCAGCACGTACTGCGCAGGTTTGCCCGAAGGCAGCGGTTTATCGCTCTGCGGCGCGGCATTTTTCTGGATGGATACCACCTCCATTTTTTCATTTAAATAGATGATATCCAGCGAGATATAAGTATTGTGCATCCAGAAACTCTGCGGCTCCGGGTACTCGAACAGAAAAAGCATACCCTGTTTGTCCAACATGCTTTTCCGGTACATCAGGCCTTGCTGGCGTTCGTCGGGTATTTGCGCAATTTCGATATCGAATTTTTGGACAATCTTTTTTCCACCCGGGTCGAGTACGGCCAGTTCACCTTCTTTGACAAAAGGTGGTTCGGGTACGGCGGCCGGGCCGGGAGCGGGGGCCTGGTCGGTGACAGCAGTGGTTGGTTGCTGTTGTGACTGGGGTGTTGACTTGGGGTCGGACTGGCAAGCGGAAAAGAGCAGGGCCGTTATCCAAAAAAGAGATATTTTATTGATTTTCAAGAACATAAGAGGCTGTTATTTATCAATTATTTTCTGTTCTGAGCATTCCATCGGTTTTGTGTGTCTAGGTATGTGTCCATTTGACGGTACACACTACGGTCGACGCTACGTTTGTCATCCTGACGGGATCCGTCCACTCTACGACGGGTAACCCGGTAGACACGCGCCTGTAGAGTGGACGGATCCCGTCAGGATGACAAACGTAGCGTCGACCACAAAATCGTGCGTTTTGATAAAAGTACAAACATACATCCGGCAGCTAAAGCAGCCGGTACAGGCCTTCAATCCTGCAACAACATTTCCAGATCCTCCCGGTCCAGATGCGGAAATGCCGCATCCGCTGAGGCAAACAAATCTTTGCCCAACGCGCGTTTCCGTTCCTGTAACAGCAGGATTTTTTCCTCGATGGTGCCGCGACTGATAAACCGCAGGGCCGTAACCGGGTGCAAGCGACCGATGCGGTGCGCGCGGGCGATGGCCTGGTCCTCTTTTGCCGGGTTCCACCAGGGATCGAGCAAAAATACGTAATCCGCAGCGGTCAGGTTCAATCCGACGCCACCTGCGCCCAGGGTCATCAGAAAAGCCTGCACCGTCTGGTCCGACTGAAAACGCTCTACTTCCTTGCCGCGGTCGGTTTGGGCAGTATCGCCGGTCAGCCAGGCATAGGGTTGTTTTTCGGTCTCCCAGGTGGCGCGATAGAGTTGCAAATGTTTTTCATATGAACTGAAAAACAAGGCTTTATGCCCCGAGCGGCGCACCACATCCCATTGTGCTAGCACATCTTCCATTTTGGCGCTGGAACCTTTGTAATCGGCGTCGGCCAGTTTCGGGTGGTTGGCAATTTGCCGCAGTTTGCTGAGCGCCTGCAGGGCCTGCAACCGCGTTTTGGGGTCGTCGAACAGCGAAAGAATCTGGTTGCGCATCACCGATTTTACCTGTTCGTAGTACTTTTTTTGTTCGGGCGACATTTCGGAGTAAAAAATCTGAGTGGTCAGTTCCGGCAGGTCGGGCGCTACTTCTTCCTTGGTCCGGCGCAGAAAAAACGGTTGCACCCGGCTGAACAGCCGCGCTTTGGCCCGTTCGTCCTGTTGTTTTTCAATCGGCGTTTGAAACTGCTCCCGAAACTGCCGGTAACTGCCCAGTGTGGCCGGATTGATAAACTCCATTTGTGTCCAGAGGTCGGCCAGTGAATTCTCAATGGGTGTGCCGGAAAGCGATATTTTGCAATCGGCGTTCAGGCTGCGCACCACTTTTGATATTTCCGAATCGCGGTTTTTGATCTGCTGACTTTCATCGAGCACGATAAAATGCCATTTCACTTTTTCCAGCAGATCGAGGTCCTGCCGGGCGGTGTGGTAAGTGGTCAGCACGATGTCATGGCTGCCGAGTGCGCGGGCGTCGCGCAGGCGTTTGGGCCCGATGTGCGCATAGGAAAACAGCGAGGGTGCAAAACGCGCCAGTTCTTTTTGCCAGTTGAAAATCAGCGACGCAGGCAGGATGAGCAGCGCATTCAGCGGGCGCAGTTCGGCACGGTAACCGGCAAAAAGGTCCAGTTGTCCCGGCGCAGGATCGGCGCCGTTTACGGCTGTGGCGGGCCGGTCTTTAACCTCTTTGGCATACAGCATGATCGCGATGGTTTGCAGGGTTTTGCCCAGCCCCATATCGTCGGCAAGGCAGGCGCCGAAGCCGTGCAGATAATGCCCGACGAGCCATTTTACCCCCTGCAACTGATAGGGTCGAAGGGTGGCTTTTAAACTTTCAGATGGCTGATAATCAATCAGTTCCGGATCAATGACAGGGAATTTGTCTACACTGGATTCCGGTTCCGATTCCTGCAAAACGGTGTACAGCGACTTGGGCAATCGCAACATTTCTCCCTGTTCCTGGAGCACGCCGGCCAGGTCTGCAAAACGGGCGAACCACTCCTCCGGGATCAGGAAAAAAGTGCCGTCCGGTAATTCAAAAAACGGATCGGCGCGCCGTAGATTGGGCAGCAACCTTTGAAATGGGAAATTGAATGCGCCTACCACCACGCGGCCCTGCACGTCAAACCAGTCGTCGGCCGCTTCGGAGCGCACGGTTATATCGTGGGCGGCCAATGCCAGCGTCCGGCCATCGGCCTGCGGCGCGAGGATACGGAAACCGGCGCCTTCCAGTGCTGCGCGGTGGCTGCTGAGCCAGTTTAGCAATGCCTGCAAACCGGCGTATTTTCCGGTTTCTTCATTGGGGGGAAACAAGGTGCGCCCTTCTTCCAGCAGACCGCTATGTCTAAGGAAATCAATACGTTGTGTTTCCTGTTCGGTATCGCGGCAGATCAGGTGGACGGCAATTTCGCCCTGTTCCTGTTCCGGAATATCGAGCGATGTGATGCGGTCGCGGCGTTCGCCCCAATGGAATTCGGCGCCGTCATATTCGAACACCGGTTTGAGCAGCCAACGGTTTTCGAGGATGTTTTCTACGGTTTCCAGTCGGGTAGTGCGCAGCGTTTCCGTTTTTTCTACCCGGAAACCTTCCGCCTCCACCATGCCCCGGCGGATACTTTTTGCAATTACTTTCCGGAAATATTCGCGTTCCGAACGGGCCGGCACGAGCACTGTGTCTTTCTGGCGGAAAGGTTTCACCATGTTTCCATTGATGCCCGGCACACGAAACAGCGCGTAGTCGACCAGTATCCAGGCCGGTTCCAGGTTGGTGAGCGGCACGATGTTGTGTTCCCGGAGGCTCCAGCGCTGGGTTTCGGTGCCCAGTTGCAGGCGGTATTCGATGCCTTCCGTAGTTTTTTTAAAAAACAGATACGGAATCAGTTCTTCCCGGGGAAACACGACCTGCACATCCTTGACCAAAGTTTTGCGCTCGGCGTCGATGGTGAGCGGCAGGCGGTTCCGCACGATTTCATCCAGAAAAACATCTAACGTGTTGAAAATGAAGCGCTCTACCACCTCTTTGGTTGCTTTTTCGGCTAGCAGGCTGTCGAGGGTAGGGGCTGTTTTGGCCTTGGGCGGCTTGTATTTGGCTTCCAGACTTTTTGGCGTGAGCTGCTCGATCAGACCGATCAGGCGGTTTTCCAGCGGACTCAGTTCGAGGCCATAGGACACCACAGTGGCCGCCGTCGCTTTTTGTACCAGGTGCGCCAACTGCCCGCCTTTATCGTGCTGCACGATGTTGGCAGAAGGCAGGTAAAGGTGCTCGGAAAAAGGATAGAGGTTGAAAACGACCTGGAAAAGCATTGCGTGAATCGTGAATCGTGAGTCGTGAGTGGCGGCAGCTCCTACCGTTACATATCTTATAGGAGCGGCGAAGATAAAAGATGGAACATAAGTTAATAGAATACATCAGCCATGAAATAAAACATAACCCTTGAGCAACGCCCACTCACGACTCACGTCTCACGATTCACGCCTCACGATTCACGCCTCACGATTCACGCCCCCACCCAACCTTCAGCGCCCCAACTGCGTGAGTGGAACTGAAATCCAAATCAGTTCACAAAAACATCAATTCCTGTTATGAAAAATTTGAAAGTAGCCTTGCTTGGTATGTTCCTCTTGAGCGCCCTCAGTTGGTGGGCCTGTAATAAAGACAATCTCCAGTCCGGAGGGAAAATAGTGGATGTGACCTTTGCCGGCCGCATCATCGACGAGGCCGGATTACCCATCTCCGGCGCACAAATACACCTGGGCGGCGAAACCATACTGACCAACGACCAGGGCATTTTCCGGACTGCCAAAGTAAAATTACCCGATAACGATGCGATCCTTACTGTCAATAAAAACGGCTATTTCGATTTTTCACGCGCTTATTTTGTGGAAGACGAAGCATTCCAAACTGTTACCATTCAACTACTTAGAAGGGTTCAGGTCGGTTCTTTCAACAATGCTTCCGGCGGCACGATCAATATCCCCGGCGGAGTAACCTTAAAATTTCCACCCAATGCAGCGGACGCGTCAGGCAGTATCCGTGTTTTTGCGCGTTACCTGAGCCCTGCCGACCAGGAACTGGGTTTGTTTATGCCGGGCGATTTGCGGGCCATCAACACTGGCGGCGAAGAACTGACACTGGCCACTTTCGGCATGGTGGTGGTCGAACTGGAAAGCACTTCCGGCAAAGCACAGGTTGCGGAAGGCAAAGAAGTGGAACTGAGTATGCCTATTCTGAGCACAATGGCCGCAGATGCGCCGTCGGAAATCCCGCTCTGGTATTTCGATATCGAAAAATCCCGCTGGCTAGAAGAGGGTAGTGCGCAAAAAACAGGTAATCAGTACGTAGGCAAAGTTAAACACTTCTCTTTCTGGAACTGTGATGTGGGCCTGCCACTGGTGGAATTGAGCGGCAAAGTGTACCTCGACGACGAGCAACACCCGCTGGCGGGGGGGCAGGTAATACTGACCACTACTGCCTCGGGTTGGCCCGGATACGCTATTACGGATGCCAATGGCTGCTTTAGCGGAGCGGTGATCCGGGGCGTTGAAATGGAACTTACCATTCAGTCTTTCGACCAATGCGGCTCACAAATTTTGTACACCCAAACCATCGGACCATTCAACAGCAACACCGCTTTGCCGCCGATTATCCTGAACAGTTCGGTTTTTAATGCCACTACCGTTACCGGTCTGCTCCTCGATTGTAACAACCAACCCGTTCAAAACGGGTATGTCCGGATTGCCAATACGTTTGCATTCGCAAATGAAGACGGCCTTTTTTCCTATAATCTGGTGAGTTGTAATAGCATTTCGAGCATCGATGTGCAGGCATTCGACCTGGATAACCTGAAAGAAAGCCCGGTTCAAACCGTCGCATTGCCTCCGACCGGCGGTACGGTAAACATCGGTATCATGATTGTCTGTACCGGGCTGGATGAATACATTCAATATACCCTGGACGGCCAGACGTACACGGCGACGGAACCTTCCGGTGTGCTGGACGATTCCCTGAACAACGACCTCACCGTTTATCTGCAAAGCCAAAACGGTACCACTACTAATATGTACATGGTTTTTGGCGCGAACCAGACGGGAACCTACCCACTCGATTATCTAAGTGTGAATAGCCTGCAAGTATCGTCTGCCCAAAGTGCCAACGTGAGCACCACCGTGACGACATTTCCTGCTGTAGTAAATGATTATTTCATCGGCACCTTCAGCGGTAGTTTTCAGAGTAGTCAGGGGGCGAATCACACGATTTCGGGGAATTATAGGGTGAAAAGGGATTATTGAGATTATGTGTTTTGGTGTTTTGGTGTTTTGGTGTTTTGGAGGTGCTCGCCCTTGGCATTTGTTTATACATACGCTCACTGAATAAACAAATGCCAAGGGCGAGCACCTCCAAAACACTAAAACACCAAAACACCAAAACACCAAAACACCAAAACACCAAAACACTCCCACCCCCATGAACTTTAAAGTTTTTCAACAGTTTTAGTGTCAAGACATTTAACTTTGTGTCATGAAACTGGAACTGGAATTAAAAAACACCAAACCCCTGCAACCCCATCAGCGTGCCGTACTCAATGTAATGTTTACGGCGAGTTGGCTGGATTGTTTGCTCACCAGGCAGTTGCGCCCATTCGGCCTGACCGGCCCGCAATACAATATCCTGCGTATCCTGAACGGGAGTTTCCCCAAAGGCTTGTCTGTGTTGGACATCAAAAGCCGGATGATCGACCGGAGCAGCAACGTGAGCCGACTGGTGGAAAAACTCCGCCTGGCAGGATTTGCGGAGCGCGTCGCACACAACGAAGACCGGCGTATGGTGATCGTAACCATCTCTGAATCAGGCAAAAAACTACTTGCCGATATCGAGCAGGCCAATTTTGTAAATGGCCCCGGCGCGGCCGGCAGCAAACTCAGCGACGCGGAAGCGCTGGAGTTGGCACACTTGTTGGACAAATTCCGTGAGTAAGAAGACTGAAAAAGCACACTGCTGACATTTTGCGCCTGGGTGAAAAACCGGTACACTGGAACGCTGTTCCGGCATCGAAAATGGCCAAGCATTGCCGGAACAGCGTTCCAGCGTACAAAAATGTCCAGTAGTGTGCTGAAATGCTACCTTTGCAGCAGGATTACCCGAAAGGACTGCGACTCTCCTGTTTTTGTGGTAACCGACTCCCTGCCAAATGTTATTTTATGCTTTTGCTCACCCGTCCAACTGACGCGATACAGCTCCTTTATGCTGATTTTTGATCTGTTTACCCCGAACGATGATGTACGGCCTGTGTTTCTCACCGGTAGTTTCAATGACTGGACTACCCGCGATGAGCGTTTTAAAATGGTCAAAATCAAGGACGGGCATTATCAGTACACCTTTCACGAGGTATTGCCCAAAGGCGAACCTTTTGAATACAAATATGTCAAAGGGGGTTGGGAAGCCGAAGAACTGGGCAAAGACGGTCACCCGCCTACCAACCGGCGGATGGAAGCCCCCCGGGGCAAAGTGGCCGATATCGTGCCGCAATGGAAACAACACACCGTGGGTTACGATCCTACATATTATCCTGATATTCAAATCGTTGCAAAGCGGTTTAATGTGCCGCAACTGCGCCGTAAACGCCGTATAGCGGTACTGCTGCCCTGGAATTACCAGCAAACCGACCGGCGTTACCCGGTGCTGTATTTGCAGGACGGGCAAAATTTATTTGAGCACAATGCGCCGTTCGGTACCTGGGGTGTCGACAAAAAACTCGCATTCATGGCGCAACACGGGAAAGGCGATTTTATCGTGGTCGCTATTGATCACGGCGGAAAGGAGCGCATCCGCGAATTCTCGCCATACGATACCCATAAATGGGGCGAAGGTATGGGCCGCGCCTATGCGGAATTTATGGTCGAAACCCTCAAACCTCATATCGACAAACATTTCAGAACCCTGCCCGACCGCGCACATACGGGTGTCGGAGGCAGCAGCATGGGCGGACTGATCAGTATTTATGCCGGACTGATGT
>JADLCC010000581.1 GCA_020847425.1 Saprospiraceae bacterium | reverse complement strand
GTAGAAGACGCCGTGATGTTGTACCAGGAGCCCTTCCAACTGGCCTCCGGCGCTTCTTCAGCCATAGTGCTGCCTGCCAACGGCAGTACCTGGCATATCGAAGTGGATCAGGAACCTTTCCATCCTGGATTGTCGGCGCCGGCGCTGTCACTGGAAGGATGCACTGCAAATGCTTCTTTTTCAACAGGTTATGTTAATCAGTTTCCGAACGACGATGCCGATCCCTGGGTCGATATCGACTGCACGCAGAATTCCGGCTCCTTCGACCCGAATGATAAACAGGGTTTCCCGGTCGGCTACGGCACGGAGCGCTATATCCGCCCCGGCACGGAACTGGAATACCTGATCCGCTTCCAGAATACAGGTACGGACACGGCTTTCACCGTGCGCATCGTGGATACCTTGTCCTTGTGGCTCGATCCGGCTACCATCCGCGCCAGTGTGAGCAGTCACCCTTACCAGTTCAACTTTACGGGGCAGGGAATCGCCGAGTTTTTGTTTGAAAACATCCTGTTGCCCGACAGCAATGTAAACCTGGCTGCTTCCAATGGTTTTGTAAAATTCAGCATTTACCCCCGTGCCAATGCGCCACTGGAAACCCTGATCGAAAACGATGCGGCCATTTATTTCGATTTTAACGAGCCGGTGATCACCAATACCACCCGGCATCGGCTGGGTGAAAACTTCCTGATGACGGTCGGCGCCTGGCAGCCGCAACGCCCCGGATACCGGGTGTCGGTGTCACCCAATCCGTTCAGCGCATCGGCGCGGCTGGAAGTGAAAGGCCTGGAGTCGCCGCTGCCCATTCACCTGCAAGTATTTGATTTACAGGGAAATGTAGTGCACGATGAAACCGCCGCAGGTCCTGTGCTGGAGTTGAGAAAAGGCAGTTTGCCGACGGGCTTGTACTTGTTCCGGCTGGACCAGAAAGGTGTGATGATCGGGAGCGGGAAGTTGATGGTGAAGGATTAATAGAACACGGATGAAAGGGATTGGACACGGATTTTAAGGGGAATGACTCATGTTTTGTGAGATGCGGATATTCGGGCTAATTGTTAAATCACAGATGATTCATACGCCGGATATTTTGGGCGTAATTGGTTAGACTTTGGTTTTTTTATTTGATTTTTGCGAAGCGGGAAGGTTCTCTTGATCCTTTCTAATGCATCCACAAAATCAAATACGTACCAATGGACATTTCCACGCTTCTTACCAGTATTCGCGATGCGCATCAGTGGTTCGCCGGGCAAGCCGTCCGGCAAATCAACACTTCGCTCACGTTGCGGAATTGGCTTATCGGGATGTACCTGTTTGAGTACGAACAAAAGGGCAGGACAGGGCGCAGTATGGCGAATATCTCTATACTGAAATCGCGAAACGCACTCAAAATCTTGGGCTGAAAGGTATGGGGAAACGCAACTTGTACTTGTTCAAATCGCTTTATTCTACTTATCCCCAAATTGTGCAGTTTTTGACTGCACAATTTCAATCTATTGAAAATCAAGTATTTAAATTGGATTGGACTCAAGGGCATCATGAAATCTTGCAGTCGAAAACTGCACAATCTTCCAGCGTTATTCCAAACGACATCAACCAACTTGTCAATCGCCTTACCTATACCCACTTTGTCGAACTTCTCCGCTGCGACACCGACCTGAAGCGCACCTTCTACGAAACCCTGGCCTTGCTCAATAATTGGAATGTGCAGGAACTCGGACGAGCCATGGACAGCCTCCTTTTTGAGCGTACCGGACTGAGCACCGACAAAGCCGCTGTTCTCGAAAAGCACCGCAGCGGGAGCGGGCTGGATGCTTCGGATTTTCTTAAAAACCCAATGATCCTTGACTTTTTGGGACTTAGCGAAAAAGCCGAGTACACCGAAACGGATCTCGAACAAGCCATCATCAGCCACCTTGCTGAATGCCTGAAAACAACCTACTTCTTCACCACCTTCACCGTATTCGAACTTCCCGCATCACCCACCACCTGTATCAAATACACCCCTTCCGCCAAATCCCCCAGCGAAAGGCTTTTTGACGTTTCACCAGGGGCCAAGGGGATCGTGCGGACGACCACTCCTTTTGTATCCGAAACAACCAGTTCCATGTGTTGTGCAGTTGCCGGCGCTTCCAATTCGACGGTCAGTTCAGTTTCAAAAGGGTTGGGAAAGACCTTTTGGAGCGATATGCCGCCGCTGCCACCGAATTTCCATTTATACACCAGAAAACTGCCTAGTCCCAGCAGAAGCACCCCGAGTCCGCCAAAAATGAACCTGTTTCTGAGCCTGATTTCATCCTGAAGTTGCAGGTATACCCTGGTCTCTTCCGGCAGGGAATAAAAAGCGGCATTGTTTGAAAACTGCAAAGTGTCGTTCGTGAATGCAAACCGGATATTCCTGTTGGTTTCCAGGAAATCCAGGCTGGCGGAAGTATAGTCCAGTTGGTAAATGGACTTGATCTGCGCTTTGATATTCAGGTAAATTTCCTTTAAAGTTTCCGGGTTGTTGGTGTAGTAGTAAAACCCGCCGGTGCTGTCGGACAGTTCTTTTAAAGGAGATTCGTCAACATTACCCAGGCCGATTACGTAGATGCCTATCTTTTTTTGGCGGGCAAATGCAATCACCTCCCGAACGGTGTGTGCCGATGCGTTATCTTGTCCGTCCGTCAGTGCGACCACAACGGCTTTGCTGTAGTTTTTTGACAAAAGATCAATGCTCAGGTATAGCGCGTCGTAGTAAGCCGTACTGCCTGCGGGCAACACCCTGTTTACAAAAGCGTCTATTTCTTTTATGTTGTTCGTTAAGGGGAAAACCTGATCCACCGTATTGGAAAACCCGACAAACAGAATAGAATCGCTGGAGCCTGTGGTTTCCCGCAAGAACCCGGAGACGCCTTCTTTGGCATAATCGATGGCCATGGTGTAGTTTTTGGGGAAAGGAATGCCGGCAAAAAAATCGTACTGCATGGTTTCGACGCCCTTGGGCATTTGGGCAGGATTGTCGACCATCGAGCCGGAATGATCGAATACCAAACCGATGTTCAGGGGCTTGTTTTCGGAAATGTTTTTCAGCCCGGTTACCGCGCACCATTTTTCATTTTCCGTTACGGATATTTCAGATTTATCCAGCGTCCACAAGGGTTTTCCAAACCTGTTTTTGGCCTGGAAAATGACGGAAACATTTGGGAAAGAGTCGGGATACAACCGGATAATGGACAGTTCATAAATATTTTCGGCCTTGATGGTGGTTTGCGCTTCATATGTTTGTCCGGAGCAAAATATGGCTGGAAGCAGGAACAGGAGGGGGATCAGTTTTTTCATTTTTCAGGTGTTTTTAGTACAACAACAATACTACTTTTTTTGCGAAAAGCGAAAACACCTGCCGCTACAGGGAAGGCAGCATAGTGCTTACATCTTCTACCACAAAGAGGGTAGAATGTGTTTTTATTTCAGGTTTTTTTTCGTCAAAATAAAAATAATAAATTACAAATAAATAATTATACTATTGATTGTCAATATTTTAAACTTTTTTTTTAGAATATTAAAATACAAACTTGAAAATTTGTCTTTGATACTGTAACTGGAAAATCGAACTTTTACAACGTCAAATAATGCACTCCACAGAGCATTTTGTGCAGGAGCGAAAACCAGTACACCGAAACGCTGGTTCGGCATCGAAAATGGCCTGGTATGTGCAAATACTGTTCTACAGGATATAGGTTGGTGTGCAAAATGAGTTTTGCTTAAATTCTTTACAAATGCTTGATTATCAACACGGATAACCAATAAATAATACCGGATAACGGCTTCCCCTTTATCCGGAACAAAGAAGAATGTCACATGAAAAACAAATTACTTATGTTCTCCGCTCGTTTCACCCTGCTGCTTTTCATCCTGGTATGCGCATTTACCCGGAACCTGCACGCACAATGTTCGGCAAATATGCCGTTCATCAACCTGAGTGTTTGTGCAGGCTCCGATGCGAGTATTCCAATCGAATTGAGCGGCGTTGCGCCTTTTGTGATCAGTTACCAGATCAATGGTGTACCGATGCCCTCGATAACCGCTCCTACGGCCGACTTTGAACTCCTGATCCCCAATGTTACCCAAACGTTGTCGGTACAATTGACGGGCGTTGTTGATGGAACAGGTTGCCAGGTGCCCGGATCGGGAGCAGCGGTGATCCAGTTGTCTCCGACGGTTTCGGCGACGCTCTCCACTACAGGGGTTACCTGTGCCACAGGCAATGACGGGGTTATCCAGGTGAATACCAATGGAGGCACCCCGCCTTATACTTACGCCTGGTCGGCAGGGCAAACTACCGGACCTGTATTGAGCGGGCTGGATGTGGGAAATTATGCGGTAACGATTACGGATGCAAATGGCTGTACCAGGGCTTACACCGCTAATCTTGGTTATATGCTGCCATCCTTTCAATATACGGTGACGCCTGCCGCCTGCAATATGTCGAACGGCGCCATCAATGTTACACTGGCGAGCCCGACGATGTTCAACGTCTGGTCGAACGGCGCATCGACAGAAGACCTGGTCAATATTCCAGCCGGCACATACACCCTGTTTTCCACCGAATCGGTCAGCGGGTGTGTCAAGATGGAGGAGATTATAGTTCCCGAAATCCCTCCTTATGTCAGTTCCACCACCATTACGCCCGCCAATTGCAGCGGGCAGGGTGTTGGTGCTTACAGCGTAGTTGTAGCGGGCGGTACGCCTCCTTATACTTACCTGTGGTCCAACGGTGCTACAACGCCCGGGATCACGAACCTTTTTGCGGGCACCTACACCGTTACCATTACGGATGCGGCGGGTTGCACTGCCAGCGTATTTGGCAACATTACGGCGACAGGAAATGTGTTTTTAAACGCGACAGTACAGCAACCGACCTGCAATAATCCCGACGGCGCCATCAACCTCACCGTGAGCGGCGGTACAGGCCCATTCAGTTATTTGTGGTCGAACGGCGCGACTACGCAGGACCTGACCGGTGTCGGAACCGGCACGTACACCGTCACCGTCACGGAAGGCGGCGGGTGCACCAATACGCTCAGCAAAACGCTGGTGCCTTACACCGTCGGTTCGGTAGCCAGTCTGGTGAATTGTTTGAACAATATCGACCTGGTCATCACGGGCGGCACGGCGCCGTACACCTATGAATGGTCGAATGGTGCTACTACGGAAGACCTGACGGCTGTACCCGGCGGGCCCTACACGGTGACGGTAACCGATGCATTGGGATGTGTGGTCATCCAGTCGCTTTCCGGCATTACCATTGCGCCGCAAACGGCTACCATTAACGTAAATACCAATGTCTGCTCGGGCGGACTGAGCGCGCAGATGAGCGGGGTGCAGCCGAACAACACGAGTTTCCTCTGGTCGACGGGCGCTACTACCCGCTTGTTGTCCAATATTCCTGCAGGCGAATACTCGGTCACCACGACCGCCACAATAAGCGGTTGTACGGCCACCGCAACATACACCGCCACACAGGCTTTTTCCAATTCACTCCTCACCCTGAGCACTATTCCGACACAGATCAGTTGTTTCGGTAATAACAACGGCGCAATAGGGTTGGCAGTTACAGGTGCATTTCCGCCGATTACGTACCAATGGTCGAACGGCGCTACAGCGGAAAGTATTAGCAACCTTGCGCCAGGGCAGTACAGCGTTACGGTGACCGATGCGAACGGCTGTACGATTGCCAGGGGACAGAATATATTTCAGCCGGCAGTGCTTACCGCCACATGGCATGTGTTGAACCCGAGTTGCAGCACAGATGTAGGCAGCGTCTCGCTGGTTGTAAGCGGCGGCACTGCTCCGTACGCATTCTCCTGGACGAACGGTACGAATATTATTGCCAATACCCAGCACTTGAACAATATTACCAACGGCACCTACCGGGTCACCATTACAGATGCCAACGGTTGTACCTTTGTTTCGCAGGATATTGTTGTTCAGTCACCCGTATTTCTGGCCGAAATCGAAACGCTTTCCACCCAGTGCAACAGCGCTACCCTGAGTATCGATATTTCCGGCGGCATTGCACCATTTGCGTATGAATGGACCGGTCCTGAGGGTTTCAGCGTTCATACGATAGGCCCGAATGTAACGGTACCTTTTTCCGGTATTTATGTTGTTACGGTCATCGATGCCAACGGCTGTATAGCGTTGTCGAACATTGAAGTGAATCTGGCCGGAAACGGTCCCTGCGGGTATATCAGCGGGAAAGTGGTGCGCGACGAATCGGCCAACTGCCTGATCGACACGGACGAACCAGGCCTGGGCAACTGGCTGGTGCGCGCGGAAGGCACGCCGGGTACTTTTTACGGCGTGGCCAATGCGCAGGGCGACTACTGGATCGGGGTACCGACAGGCGATTATACCGTCGTGACGCTGCCGCCCAATGCCTTGTGGGAAACCTGCCTGCCCAGCCCGATTGTAACGGTCAATATGCCCAATGATACGATAGAAGGCATAGATTTACCCGTGAAACCTGTGTATTTGTGTCCTTCCTTGTCTGTTTCCATCGCCTCGGGCCTGCTCCGCCGCTGCATGATGGGGACTTATTATGTGGATTACTGCAACCAGGGCACTACCGATGGTACCGATGTATTTGTACTGGTGACGCTGGATCCATTTATGACGCCCTTCTTTTCCAGCATTCCTTATGTCGACCTTGGCGGCGGTAATTTACGCTTTGAAATCGGGGACCTGGCAGCCGGTGAATGTGATTATTTTGTGTTGAATGTGCAGGTGAGTTGCGATGCCGTTTTGGGGCAAACGCACTGCACTGAAGCGCATATTTTCCCCGACGGCAACTGCATACCCTCTAACAGTTCCTGGTCGGGCGCCAGCCTGCGCCTCACGAGCCAATGCAGTTCCGACTCCCTGCGGTTTACCATTAAAAATATCGGCACGGGCGATATGCCTGAAGCATCGGATTACATCGTAGTGGAAGATGCGGTCATGCTGATGAGTGCGCCGTTCCAGTTGCCTGCCGGCGATTCGGCGGTTGTGGTTTTGCCTGCCAACGGAAGCACCTGGCGCGTGGAAGTGGAGCAGCCGCCTTTCCACCCCGGCCTTTCGGCGCCGGCATTGTCGGTGGAAGGTTGTTCCGGAACTGCTTCATTTTCAACAGGTTTTGTGACCCAGTTTTCCAATGATGAACAAGACCCCTGGGTCGATATCGACTGCAAACAGAATGTAGGCTCCTGGGACCCGAACGACAAACAGGGATTCCCTGTGGGCTACGGTGCGGAACATTACATCCGCCCTGGCACCGAACTGGAATATACGATCCGCTTCCAGAATACGGGTACGGACACGGCCTTTACCGTTAGGATAGCGGATACCTTGTCGTCGTGGCTCGATGCGGGTACCATTCGCCCTGGCCCGGCCAGTCACCCTTACCGGTTCAATCTGACGGGTCCGGGTTATGCGGAATTTTTGTTTGAAAATATCATGTTGCCGGACAGCAACGTCAACCAGGAAGGTTCCAATGGTTTTGTGAAATTCAGCATTTACCCGCGCGCCGATGCGCCGCTGGAAACACTGATCGAAAACACGGCAGCGATTTATTTTGATTTTAATGCGCCGGTTATCACCAATACCACACGCCACCGGCTGGGTGAAAACTTTATGTTGGTCGGCGCCTGGCAGCCGCAGCGCCCCGAATACCAGGTGCTGGTGTCGCCCAATCCATTCAGCGAAACAGCGCGGCTGGAAGTAAAAGGGTTGGCTTCCATGCAGCCGATTCATTTGCAAGTCATTGATTTGCAGGGAAAAATTGTGCGCGACGAAACGGCGCCGGGTCCGATGCTGACCCTAAGAAAAGAAGGTTTGCCAACGGGCATGTACCTGTTCAAACTGGACCAGAAAGGGGTGTTGAT
>JADLCC010000580.1 GCA_020847425.1 Saprospiraceae bacterium | reverse complement strand
TGATTACCCCGCCAATGGCATCGCTGCCGTATTCCGCGGCGCCGCTGCTTTCCAGGATTTCAACCCTGTACAACCAACTCGGGTCGATGGTATTGAGGTATTGGTTGGGCCCCGAACGGAAGGTGGCATTGTTGAGCCGGATGCCATCCACAAGCATCAGGATTTGCTGCCCGGTCAGTCCGCGCAGAAAAGGTGAACCTCCGCCATGGTTTGTTTTTTGTACAAAAATACCCGGCGTGCCAAACAAAGCCTCCGGTACGCTGCGCGGCAAACGTTTTTTGAGATAACCGGCATCCAGAACGGTGGTTACAACAGGCATCTCAAAATCGGCGTGTTGCTGCCGTTGTGCCGTAATTACTACTTCTTTTTTCCATACAACCGCTTTACTCACGTCAGTCGAATCAATCTGTTCAATGATCTGTGCTTTGACGGAAGCGAAGTGAACCAGTACCACCAAAAGCAAGGATAATTGTTTCATATTAAAATGATTTAAGTACCGTGTTAACATCAGTTTGAGTTATTTTTTATACAAATGATTGATTATCAAGCCTGATAACCGATAACTCATAACCGATAACTACTATCAGTTGCCGCCATTTTTTTCGCGTAAAAAATCCTCCACATTGTCCAGTTTGGGTGATTCCAGCAGCGATTTCCAGTCGAATTTTTCGTCGAAAGGCGTCAAAAGTTTTTGTGGGTCCAGCACGCGCGGGTCCACCGGCAAGGCTTTATAGGGTGTAAAATCAGGTTGATCTGTAAAAAAATCGCCCAGATCGGCGGCGCCAGCATCGTATTGATTCAGGTACGGCAATCCCAGGATATTCCAGAATGTTTTAAAAATACTGCCGAAACTGTAGTGCTGGTGCCCCACATAGTTTCGTTTGGCATAAGGCGAATACACCTGCAAAACACTGCGGTGCGCATCGACGTGGTCGTTGCCATCCTGGGCGTCGTCTTCCGTGACCACTATGGCCATGTTTTTCCAGTAAGGTGTTTGTGATAAAAACTCGATTACCCTGCCCAGTGCCAGGTCGTTGTCGGCCATATAACTTTCCCGGAATGGATAACCTGCCTCCGGGCGTTCCCCCGCGCCGTGGTCCTGCGGAAGCATCAAAGTGATAACCTGCGGCATTTCTTCCTTGCCGCTCAGCCATTTTTCCTTGAATTCCTCCATGAACACATCGGCGCGGAATTGGTCTGGGATGGCCATATTAAAAGTTGCGTATTTCTGGGAAGAGCGACTGTACAGCGGCCCCGGAATAGGGAAATTGACCGTTACTTTTTGCCCGAAATACTTCATGGTTGAGTCGGTCATGTTGGAGCCCATTTCGGTACCGAACCCGAAGTTGTAAAATGAAATCCGGTTGCGCTCCAGGTGGTCCCACAAAGAGCCGGCTTCGTTGTAATCTTCCGGAAAAATAGCGCCGGCGCCCCCTGTCCAGGCGTACTGGCCTTTGGCTTTACTGCCGCTTTTTACATTCCGGTGGCCGCCGTATTCCGCCGCGACATTCGTTTCCATCCATTCATTGGGGTAGGTATTGGCCAGCCAGCGGTGGCCGTCGGCGGAGTGGTCGCTGTCGACATAGAAGTTGTCGGCCGTACCAAAACGCTGCGCCAGTGCGAGGTGGTTGGGCATGATGGTAGCGCCCGTCACTGTCTGGGTTTTGTTCTTATTGGAAAACGTGCGGTTGTAACCATATCGCGCAATAGCAGGGTCTCCTTTGCCCTGTTTGAGTTGTCCAAATACCTCGTCGTACGTTCGGTTTTCCTTGGAAATGAATACGATATGTTTGATGGGGCTCTTTTTTTCACCCGGGAACAAGGGAACCGGATTGTTTTTTCTGTTTACCCATACCGGATCTGCCGTGGCCGCCATTTTGAAATTATTATCCAACACCTGTTGGGTATGTGCGGGCAGTTGGGCATCGCCCGGAATATCAAGTATCGTAACGGAGCCGTGCATCAGGTTGCCTACGTAATTGCCTTCCGGGCCTTCCTTGAACGTGTACCCGCCGTTAGGACCACTGCCGTAACCTTTGGCATTGGCAACGATCAGTTTTTTGCCATCGGGTGTGACGGCCAGTTTGGACGGGAACCAACCGACCGGCAGGTGACCGATGACGGCAAGTGTAGGCACATCAATAACCGCTACGGCATTGATACCGGCTTCGGCTACATAAAGCCGTTTTTGATCGGGCGAAAGTGCCAGACCGAATGGGATCATGCCCCGAAAACGGCTCAGTTGCGGTAGGGGCTTTAGGAAGATGTTTTTGACGACTTTCGCGTTTGCCGGATCGATCACGGAAATACAATCGTTGTTGCCGTTGCTGACAAATACGTATTGGTTTGTCGCAACCAATGAGTTGGGTCCGGCGCCGCCTACCGCTGGAATGCCTTCTATTTTTTCACCAACCAGAAAACCTGTTTTTATTTTGTGTACAACTTTTGGCGTGGCGGTGGCAATATCCACTGCCCAAACGGAGAATGATTCGGGCGCATTGGGATCACCCAAGGCAGGCACTTCCAGGTTACCTTTTTTGTAGCCTTCTTTCATTTCCTTTGAACCATAGGCCGAGGTAGAAAAGTCCGATTTGCCTCCATTTGCCAGCGGACTGTATTCAAACATGCCCACATTGGCTACAAATGCCGTTTTTTGATCCGAAGAAAGTGTTACCCCGAATGGGTACCTGCCGACCGGTATGTAGTGCAGTATTTTATGGCTGCGGATGTCCGCTACCAGGAGCCTGAAATTGCTCTGGTCGCAAACATAGAGTGTGCGCCCGTCGCGGGAAAGTGCCAGATCGCCCAGGTAGCCGTCCGGATTGTCCGGCTGTGCACAAAGGATGGAATCTATTTTCAGACCTGATTGCAGGTTGTAACAGAAAAGTTTGTTCGCACTACCGCCGGATACCCATACGCTGCCGTTGTCAGGCGTAATGGCGAGTCCCATAAATACATCTTCAAGCAGTTGCGGGTCGTTCATAGGGCCGTCGGGTACTTGTCGCGCTTTTGGACTGCCCGATGAAATGTTTTCCAGTATGGTGATGGAAAAAGGCCTGTTTCCCGAATTGGCTGTTACAGCAACAGTCCCATCTGGCGACAGGACAAGACCGTATGGGTGCGGGGCGATCCGTACGGTTTGGCCCATCGGTTGCACCATTCGCCCGTTGGGAATCACGGTTTTTCCAGTCGGATTAATCTGGCAATACAAATCTCCAGCCGGTGGCTGTATGATCCATGCATTGTTATACGAAGGGCTGACGCTGCGATGGGAAGAACAGGCAGATAAAATGACTGCAAAAAGAAAAAAAACAGGATATGTTTTCATGAAAAAACGAAATCGGAGGGTTGAAAAATGTGGGTTCAATGTTAAGTTTGTTACCTCTGTGTAAACTTAATATTAAGTTA
>JADLCC010000579.1 GCA_020847425.1 Saprospiraceae bacterium | reverse complement strand
TTAAGGTCTTTCGCATTTTCTACCCGAACGGGGTAGCGTCGGTCGTCCTTTTCGCGGTAACGGTCTTTGGATTTGCTTTTAGAGGAGTTTTGGGCGACTACCGTCAGCGAGCAAAGCAGGAGCAGGGAAAAACTAAAGATTATTTTGTGAAACATTTTATTGCAAACAATTGATTTTAAATTGATTAATAGCCAAGGGGAGTATCAATGACTCCGCCGCCGGAAAGGTCTGCAGGCGGGTTGAAATACCAACGCAGCGTCGCTTCCACCGAGCCGTTGTTGAATTTGCGCAGGCGGGTGAAGCCGATATCGTAGGACAGGCATAGAAACAGGTTTTCCGTCGCCTGAATACCCAGCAAAGCATCAACGCTTTCTCCGGCCCCGTTGGTATCGCCGCCGACCCGGTATGTGGCCCCTGCGTAAAATTTTCTTTTTAACAGCACGCTCACGTTGATGTCCGCATCAAACGGCGCATTAAATACATAACGCAAAAGCGCCTGCGGCGTCAGGTCGAGGTCGTCGTTCAAATGGAATGTGATTCCACCCATGGCGTTGATGTGCTGAACTTCCCGCGAAATATCCGATCCGAATTCGGAGAAGTCGATATTATTGGCCACCAGGCGCGGAATGGCAACACCCGCATACCATTTGTATCCGGTATAAAAGGCGCCGAAACCCACATTGGGCAGGTATTTAGTGCTCGGTTCGATAGGAATAGACAAGTCGTTTTGATCGATGGCTCTCAGGCGCGGGTCGGCCCAGTTTTGTCTGAAATAGCGCACGCTGGGTTGCAGTCCGATGCTGAGTGTTCCCCTTTTAAACGGAATACGGTAGGCATAAGTCACATCCAGGGTCAGGCTGCTGGTGATCCCGATGCTGCTGCGGCTCAGGTTGCCGCCCAGGCCGACCCGGTTGTTCAGGATGCGCTGGTTGTAGGAAAGGATCTGGGCATTGGGGGCGCCCTCCAGCCCCATCCATTGGTTGCGGTACACCGCCACGATGGTCGGCGACTCGAAACTGCCCGCATAACCGGGGTTATGTGCCAGTTTATTGAACATAAACTGTGTGTACAAGATGTCCTGCTGTGCCTGTAGGCTCAGCGAACACATACATGAAAGCACGATGGCGTATAGTTTTTTCATATTAATCAGCGGTAAAGCGGGGGGCCGCTATTGATAAAGAGGCAAAATTGCAAAAAGCAAACAGGCAAAACAAAGGATGTGTTATACTGTAGTTAACATCCAATAAGTTAGAAAAGACCGTTCACTGTTGAATGATCAAAAAACCCTTTTTCGGTTCGTCATTTGTGCTGAACTGCACCACATAAAAATACGTGCCCGGCGGCAACGGATTACCATTGTAGGTGCCTTCCCAGTCGTTCACGTAAGGCGCCGCATGGAACACCTGGTCGCCCCACTGGTTGAAAACGGTCAGTTCCACTTCTACGCCGCCTTCTCCTACCAGGCAGGTTGCGGGTACGATAAAGACATCATTCAGGTCGTCGTTGTTCGGTGTAATGATATTCGGCAGGAAACACTCGCCCGGTCCGGATACCTCGAACACCACGGTCGTATAACTGCATGCATCCGGGCAGCGCAGGTTGCACACTTCGTATTCCATCTGATCCGTTCCGGAAAAGTTGGAGTTGGGCTGGTAAACGTAAGTACCGATACCGGACATGTCGACCCGGCCGTGTACCGGCGGCACTGTAATTTCCACACTAAACTGATTGGGTACCACGTCGTTACTCAATACATTAACAGTGGCCGAAGCGCCGAATAAAACCTCGACAGCATCCGCATTGGCTGTCGGGAATAATTCGAAATTGACCACCACGGTATCCCGGGAATTTTCACCACAAAAACCATTATTGGCTGTCCAGACCATGGTATTAGCGCCGGGCTGTAAACCACAAATCGTGGTTTGGTCGCTGCTAGGTGTGGTAAAAGTGATCGAGGGGTTTAAACTGGCCCAAAATCCGAATTCAAATGCCTGTAAATTCGAAGCATCTAGCAACGTACAATCCTGGTTGTTGCAAATAAACTGATCCGGCCCCGCATTAGGTTTTTGGCTAAAAATATGCACAGCCACAGTGTCTGCCCTGGTACCGCAACCGGGATTGCTGAATGTCCAGTAGAAGTAGTAAATATTCCCCGGTGTCAGGGCATTTCCGATAATCGGGGTTTGTGGATTCAGGGGTTCGGAAATAATGATGCCCAGGTTGGCCTGAGAAGGCAACTGGCTCCACACGCCGCTCACCATCTGGCCTTGCTTGGCATTGAGCCGAATATCATTAATAGAGCAAACAAAAGTATCTGGCCCGGCCATTGGAATTTCAAGGGCCTGGACTGTAAGCGTCACAGTGTCCCTGCTGTAATTCATACAGCCTCCACTGGAAAGCGACCAGATAAACTGATAGGAATTACCTGCTGATGTGCCAGATATCGTCGAGTTGGGATTACCCGGACTCGCAATCGTTACAGGAGGTATGTTCAGTTGACTCCATACGCCTGTAGACCCTGCCGATGGGGCGGAGGCGCCCAGTGATATCGTTTGCGCGTCGCATACCGGCGCATCCACGCCTGCAAAAGCGGTATTATCCGGAATGGTATCAAAAGTTACCGTGACAGGTTCTGATATTTCCGAATCGCAACCGTTTTTCCAGGCGATTGCAC
>JADLCC010000578.1 GCA_020847425.1 Saprospiraceae bacterium | reverse complement strand
TGGCGCCGACGAGCGGTTCAGCCTTGCAGAAGGCCTGGAGGCCAATGTTCGCCTGCGCGAAGGCCGCAACAGTATCCGGGTGGAAGCCAATACGCCCGGCGGCCGCGCTTCCGATGAAATCGAAGTGATTTACCAGCGCAACACGCCGCCGCCACCGCCTTCGGGCCAGCGTCCCGTTGTGCGCATTACACAGCCGCGCAGTGCTTCGGAAAGCATCACACAAACTGTTTACGCGCTCAAAGCAACGGTAGAACAGGTGGAAAGCCGGGATGACATTACCGTTTACCTGAATGGAAATGTGTTGCGCAATACCAGTTTTGATCCGCGTTCAAAAATTTTGTCGGCCGATCTGAGCCTGCAAACCGGCGCGAACAGCATCACCATCCGGGCGCGCAACCGCTACGGAGAAGGGGAGGCATCGGCCTCGATCACTAAAAATGTGGTGGTACAAAAGCCCGATGTGACCATCACCGAACCCCACGACGGCGACGGCTTCAAACTGCCCAATGCCAAAGTGCGCGCCACCACGCAATACGTGGGCTCCCGCAACGATATCACTTTCGAACTGAACCGCCGCACCATACCTTTCAATTTTGACCAGAATACCGGCGTGATCAGTGCCGACCTGACGCTACAGGAAGGAGAAAACAATGTTGTTATTCTGGTAAAAAACAGCGCAGGAACCGATCAGGCTTCCGTCAAGTTGCTGTATGCCGCGCCGAAACCGCCTAAAGTAACCATAACTGCGCCGGCGAACAATTCCGAAACACGAACTGCTTTGGGCGAACTGACGGCTAGTCTGTTGAATGTCAATAGTAACAATGAAGTTACTGTTTTTCTGAACGGAACATCTGTCCCCTTCACTTTTGATCCTAAACGCAAACTGATCAGCGCCAAAGTGAATTTTGTGGAAGGCAATAACACGCTGCGGGTGCGGGTGCAGAATACCGGCGGGTCCGATGAGGCCACGGTTTCTGTTCGGCTGGTAAAAGCAAAACCGCCCATGGTCAATATCACCAATCCGAGGGATAAAAAAGGAACAACCGACAAACCCGCTTTCAACCTGACTGCGGTTGTCGAAAATGTATTCAGCGACAAGAATGTACAGGTATTGCTGAATGGAGTGGCGGTGACTGCCTTTACCCTCGACAAAGGTGGTAACCTCTCTGCCAACGTAACGCTGAAACCGGGAAAAAACACGTTTATTGTGAAAGCAACCACGCCGGATGGCGCTGCGGAGGCTTCGGCGGGCATTCAATATGATTTGCCAATCGTGACCCTGGATTCAAAACCCGAACTCGCATTTTTATTGCCCAAACGTTCGGGTATTACCGTTTCGGAAGCGATTTTTGCCATGAAGGCATCGGCGAAAAATGTAAATAATAAATCGCAGATCAAGTTGAAACTCAACGGACAGGAGATCAAAGACTTCGAATACAATGCGCGCAGTTTGTTTGTTACAGCCAACTTGAACCTGAAAGCAGGCAAAAACACCCTTGTGCTGGAGGCGAACAACAACGGAGGTTCCGCCAGTATTCAGGCCGACATCAATTACCAGCCCGTGTCGACAGTGCCCAAGCCCGCAGTTGTTATCGAGTCGGCCTCCCAACCCACCGTCAGTCCTTTTAATCCCAATGAAGGGCGCAGTTCGGTGGTGGCCAAAGTGCTGCATATCGACCAAAAAGATCAAATCAGTATCAAGGTAAACGATGTACTGCTGAGCGACTTTACGTACACCCAGGCTACAAGCAAAGTGGTCTGCGTGGCAGTGCTCCGGAAAGGCGATAACCGGGTCGATATTACAGTCACCAATGCCGCAGGCACGGCTACGGCATCGCGGGTTGTTAAATTCGAATGATCCGTATGATGAAAAAATACTATGGTATGGTAATTGTTTCAAGGATGGATAGAACAACTGTTTCAATCCATGCGCTGCCTCAATGTATTGGTCGCTGACGACCACCCGATTTTTGTTGAAGGCCTGCAAGCCGTCTTATCCCGTACCGATAATGGAAAATTTGCATTTAACATACAAGGAATAGCCCGGAACGGCCTTCAGATTACCGACCTGCTGCGCCATAGCAGCCCGGATTTGTTGTTGCTTGATTTAAACCTGCCGGAAACGGACAGTTTAAAAATGCTGCCGGCCGTCAAAAAAGGTTCGGCCCAAACCCGCGTACTGGTCATGACCATGTTCGATGATCCGCGTATGGTAAAAGCGGCGTTTAAAGCCGGAGTAGATGGTTATATGCTCAAGTCGGGTTCGCAGGCAGAATTGCTGCAGGCCATCGAACAAGTCATTGAAGGAAACACTTACCTGGGAAAAGGCATTGCGCTCGACAACATATATCCTGCCATACAGAACAGGAACAGCGGGCTGCCCGACAAACAATTTGCGGGCAAGTTCGGTCTGACCCGCCGGGAAATCGAGATCATGCAGCACATCGGCAAGGCGCTTAGCAACAAAGAAATCGCGGATCACCTCTTCATCAGCGATCAGACCGTCAGTGTACACCGAAAAAATATTATGCGCAAATTGCGTGTAAACAGCACGGCAAGCCTCATCAAAATTGCCTTTGAGCATCATCTGGTGTAAAATTTTTCACGCTGACATGAAAATTACCCTTCATATGGTAGGCCTTTTTTAAAGATCGGCACTGTTTTTGAAACTAGTTAGTTCCCGGCCCGAGCCTTCGATTTATGTTCCAAAAAATTTTGGGTGATTGCGGATGGGATACTTAACTTTGCGTTTGCACTACCTGTTGGTTTTAAGGAGCGCAATTCACTCGATCAAAATCTTAATTTTCATCAAACTATTTTAATTAATCTCATGAGAAAAGCAAATTCTACTTTCTCCAGTAATGTACTGAGTTGGTTTGCCGCTTTGGTTGTAATTTTTGCAACTGCAGCGAATGCAAATGCTCAGTGTACGCTTATTTGTAATGACTTGGTCAATATTTCACTCGCTGAGAACTGCGCGTTGACTTTGCAGCCAGACATGATCCTGGAAGGTGGCGGTTGCCCTAACGGCGTTTTGGTCGTTGAGGTAGACCGCGTTGCTCCGTTTGGCAATGGTCCCTGGGTTCCAGGTAACCTCACTGCTTCCGACTTGAACAAAACTTTCGCTGTCCGCGTAAGGAACACTGCAACAAATCCTGGCAATTCTTGCTGGGGTATGCTGCACGTGGAAGACAAACTTCCACCGGTAATCGTTTGCTCTGACATTTCTGTCAGCTGCGCGATCACCGAATACAGCCCAAGCGATCTGGATGATCTGGGTTTTGGAAATGCGTATCCTGATGTAGACGACAACTGCTACACGCCTACGCTCACGCACACTACCCAGTTTTTCGACCTTCCTTGCGGTAGCCAGGGCGATAATAGCGCTTATGCTATCCGTACCTGGACGGCTGTTGACGGTAGCGGCAACTCTGCCACTTGCCAGCAGTACATCTATTTCGAGCGTCGCCACGTGTATGATGTGGATTTTCCGGATGATGTAACGATCTATTGCGATGAAACCTATCCTAAGGATGCCCAGGGTCACCCTCATTCTTCAGTAACCGGTGTTCCTTTCATTGCTGACTTCGGCCTGGATATTCCGATTTACCCGAACAATACGTTCTGCGAAATGAACGCAACGTATACGGACCAACTGATCACTGTTTGTGAAGGTACACGCAAATACCTGCGTACCTGGACGGTATATGACTGGTGTCTGCCAACAGCTGTTAATGATGATTTCTCCAACCCGACCTACCACATTCAGCTGATCAAAGTTGTGGATGATCAAGGCCCTGAAATTGCTTGTCCTGATAACATGACGGTGTCGACCAACCCATCGCAGTGCTGCGCTACGGTGAATCTGCCAGACGTTATTATTGATGACAATTGCTCGCACATCAGCAACATCAGTGCAATGGTTATTGCTTATGATCAGTACCTTCCTGGTCAGGTAATCGGCACTTACAACGTATCCGGTACACTGGGTACTTTCCCAGGCAACAACTTCTGGGATCGCGATACTTTGGGCCGTTACGGCTCAACTTCTTGCTTGCCAATCGGTACCCACACTGTTATCTACATGGCAGAAGACGTATGTGGCAACACTAGCTCCTGCTCTTTCCAACTGACTGTTCTGGATGATATCGCACCAGTTGCTACCTGCACCCAGTTTACAACTGTTGCCATCGGCACAGATGACCCGACTGACTGCTACGAGCCAAGTGGCGCTTGCGAATTTGCAGGTGTAACCTGGGTTCCGGCATCTGCCTTCGACCAGGGTTCACACGACAATTGCAATGGTATCGAATTCACCATCCGCCGGATGCCTGAAGATGACGGTTCTTACAGCGATTGTATCGACGGTCTTTCTACATTGTGCGACGGTTACGAATACAATGTTGCAACAACAGAAAATGACTCGATCAAATTCTACTGCTGCGAAGTAGGTACCACCCAAACGGTGATCCTGCGTGTATACCAACTGGATATCAACGGCAACCGGGAATACTACCGCAACGACGACGGCAGCCCACTGACCGATCCTGATGGTGTAATTCAATACATCTACAACGAGTGCATGATCCAGGTAGAAGTACAGGACAAAATCAAACCTACCTGCCAACCACCTGCACACGTAACCGTATCCTGCGAGAACTTCGACCCAAGCCTCTGGGCTTATGGTTACCCGATTATTTCTGATAACTGCTGCCTGGACGAAACACCTCCAACAAGCGCTAGCCCACAAGGCGTAACTGGCATTCCTGCCGGTACAACTGCAATTCCTGGTGTTTGTGGTGCTACTCAGAAAACATACTACAACAACTTCCTGAATGCGAACTTCGATACCACTTGCAACCGTGGCACGATCATCCGCCGCTTCACAGCGTGGGATTGCGCGGGCTTCTCGAGCAGCTGTACCCAGCGTGTAGTAGTGGATTACAAGCAAGACTACAACATCAAGTTCCCTGCTGACGTATCCGTAAGTTGTGTACAGACTCCAAACTTCGGTGCACCAATCATCACCAACGATGAAGGTTGCGAACTGATCGGCGTATCCTACAACGACGTGGTATTCACGATCGTACCGGATGCCTGCTACAAAATCG
>JADLCC010000577.1 GCA_020847425.1 Saprospiraceae bacterium | reverse complement strand
TTATCGTTTACTTTTAATTCTATAGACGGTGAAATGCTGTTGATCAGTTCGGCCAGGTTGATTTCCTCGACGTGCAGTTCGATATTATCCCGTTCGATTTTAGCCAGTTGCAGCACCTTTTCCACCTGCGTATTCAGGCGTAATACCTGCTCTTTAATGATACCCGAGTAGCGGCTCAGGCGCGCGTCGCCCTGTACTTTTTCATTTTGCAAAAAAACGTCCGTGGAAATATTGATCGTGGAAATCGGGGTTTTGAATTCGTGGGTCATGTTGTTGATAAAATCGCGCTGCAACTCCGACAGTTGTTTCTGGCGCAGGATCACAAACATGGTGTAAATAAAAAACGCGACCGTGATCAACATCAGGCCTGTGAAAAAGATCACAATCCACATATTGGTGAGGATATTGGAGGTTTTTCCCGGAAATTCGACACTGAAATAATAAATAAAACTGCTGTCGTAATGCTTCTGTAGCGGCTCAGCCAAGGGTTCTTCCGAGGCAGTGTATTTGATGAGTTTACCCTGCACCATCTGGTCGCTGGTACAGTCAAAAATAGCATATTTATAATCTTCTTTCAGGTTTTGCTGCTGAAATGCCTTGGCAAGGCTAAATTCCAGATTGTTAGCCTCGAACGGGTTTTCGATATTGACCACCCAGTAATTGGATGACACCTGGCGCACAAAGTTGTCGGAAGGCGGGATAAAGTCGCTGAGTTTACCCAGGTCGATGACCGCATCGAACATCGCCTGATTCACCCTGCGGTTGAATTCCCGTTCCTGGATATCCCAGGTGCGCAATACCCAGTAGGTTTGCACGGTGAGCAGGCTGAGGATCGAGATGGCGCCCAGCACGATGACACGACGAATAATGGTATTGTTCATTTTTGTTGAGTTGTGGTCCTCCGGGGTTGTATCAAAAGTCAGGCGTTTGAAATCTTTGCCATAGAGTGCCCAATAATGTTTGGGCCGGGTGCCAACATGTGTCAACCCGAATTTTGAAGATTGGCAAAAATGACTTCGGAGAAGTCAAATGTTTGTAGATCAATTGATTCCACGAATGATACGACCTCGGAGAGGTCGAACGTTCGCTATCGTTTTGAAATCCTTGTGAATATGTTCGACCTCTCCGAGGTCGGCAAACACCTATACGTCGTGATTTCTACAAACATTTGACCTCTCCGAGGTCGTTTTCAGGCAAAATCCGGAATGACTCATGTTTCACATTGCGTTTGGCAATAATAATTTGGTGCGAAAAAACGGATTTCTTCACCAAGGACTTTTGACACAACCCCGTGAGGCGCACAAAGATCAGGCATAAAAAAAAGCAAAACCCTCCTTACGGCGAGTTTTGCTTTTCATTATATATTATTGTGAGAGAAAGAGGCTGCTCAAAAGTTGACAACACGCATTTAACGCAATGCCCTCAACAAACTCAACACCTCAACCCTTACGCTTCTTCGGAGACTACTTCAAACGCAACTTCCTGTTCTACTTCCGGGTGGAATTTCACAGTAGCGGTGTAGGAGCCGAGTTCTTTTACTTCTTCCGGCATTTCGATGATGCGTTTGTCGGCGTCGATACCCATCGCTTTCAAGGCGATTGAAATGTTCTGAGCGGAAACGGAGCCGAACAGGCGGCCGCTTTCACCCGCTTTTGCAGGGATAGACAGCTTAACGCCGGCCAGTTTGGCGGCCACTTCTTTAAATGCGGCGATAACTGCGCCTTCTTTTTTAGCGGATTGTTTTTTCAAACCTTCCAGACGGGCCAGATTGGGCTTGTTGGCCACAATAGCCAGACCGTTGGGGATCAGGTAGTTGCGTCCGTAGCCGTCTTTTACTTTGACAACGTCGTGCTTGGAGCCCACCTTTTCGATATGATCGAGCAGAATGATATTCATTGCTGTTGAATTGTAATGCGTTTTAGTTGCAGTTCGGGACGCCGCGAGGGCGTTCTCCAAACCAATTTATTTCATCAAGTCGGCCACGAATGGCAGCATACCCAGTACACGGGCGCGTTTGACGGCAGTAGCCACGCGGCGCTGGTATTTCAGGCTGTTGCCTGTGATACGGCGCGGCAGCAATTTGCCTTGTTCATTGATGAATTGGAGCAAAAAATCGGCATCTTTATAGTCGATGTATTTGATACCGAATTTGCGGAAACGGCAGTATTTTTTGCGGCGCAGTCCAATTTTAGGATTGCTGAGAAACTTTACATCTTCTCTGGTAGCAGCCATATTGTATTGAAAATTAAGGCGTTAGACAAATTGGTGGAATTTAGGCGTCCAGGTCTACCACTTCAGGAGCGGAAACCTCTTCGTTAGCGGCGGCAGCAGCAGCGGCAGCGGCTTCCGCCTCTTTCCGCTTTTTGGAACCGATGAGTCCCTTGCGCTTGTCGTCGTTGTATTTGATGCCGTACTTGTCGAGTTTTACCGTCAGGAAACGGAGCAGGCGCTCGTTCCGTTTCAGGCTCAACTCGAATTTGCCCAACCAATCGGCTACTTCGCAGCCAAATTCGATGCAAAAATAAACGCCCGAAGAGCGTCTGTTGATCTGGTAGGCCAGCTGGCGCAGGCCCATTTCATCCACCGCAACGATTGTTGCTCCGTAACCCTCAAGGTCCTTCCGGATGATTTCCGCTGTCGACTTTACTTCATCGCCCGACAGCACCGGATCCACGATGAAATTGACTTCGTAATGTCTCATTATCAGTCAGTTGTGAAAAAATGATTGTTGATTTTCAAAAATGGCTGCAAAAGTAAGGATAATTACATGGTTGTGCAAGGAATCGGGGAAATTTTCCTGTTTTACCTCATGCCGCTATCGAACCATTACCGGTATGGCTGGGCTCATTGGCGTAGAACGGCCCGATTTGTCCATGATTTTGATCGAATAATAGTACTGCCCTTTTTTCGTAATCGACTGATCCGTAAATTGTTTGCGCCCTGCGTCTACCGAACGCAATGCACTCATTCGTGCAGCATCGGCGCCCCGGTACACCACCGTATAATCGCCCGGTTGGCTGTTAAATGTATCCCAGATCAGTTCAACCTGCTTGTTTGTTTCATTAAATACAGCCTGAAACGCCCGCACGGGCGGCTTTACTCCCGAATCATAAGGCCGCGCACGCACAGGCTGCGCCTTGGGCGAACGGTTTCCATTTTCATCGATGGTCTCGATCGAATATTCATAAAACCGGTTTTTCTCCTGCACCCTGTCCTGCCAGCTCGTAACCTGGTTGTCCGCTTCTCCGATTCTAGACCATTCGCCTTGTTCCGGGCGGCGGTAAATGACTTGCCGGGCCGCGTCTTCCGAGTTGCTCGCCACCCAGTACAGGTAAACAACCGTATCGCTTACCACCACATCACTGAAAACCGGGCGAACCGGAGCGATCGTATCGGGCCGTGCAATCGAAATCATATCCGTGCGCGGCGAGTGGTTGAAATGCCGGTCGACAGCGCAGATCTGGTAATAGACCCGGGGCGAAAGGGTGCGCAAGGTTACCGTATCCACAAATGTCAGGCCCGGCACCGGATCGCCGGTCAGGTTGGAAAATGTGTGCGTAGCATCGTTGGCAAAAAAGATGCGGTAACCCAGAATGTCGGACTCTGCACCCCGTTGCCAGTTTAACGTAACCACTCCTTTTTTATCTATCACGCCCGTCAGCCCCGTCGGACGCGCCGGCGCAAAGGTATCGATCATCACAGCATATCCCGGCGTGGATGCAGCCAGATTGCCTGCAGTATCGCTCACAATGAGCCGGTAAAAATTTTCCCCGTTATAATCTGCATCGGGGTCAGTGTACCGACTGGCCGCTGGCGACAGTATTTCCGTGTGCAGGGGCTGATAAGGTCCGTCGATTTTGGAGGCGCGTTCGACGCGGAAACCCTGAAAATCGGGTTCCATCACGTCCTTTTGCCATACAAGCAGTACGGAGGAATCTTTAATATTTTTCAACTCCACAAAAAACGGTGGTGTAGGCGGGTTTAAATCCCGCCCCATGGTCTGAACCGGAGTGGAGGGCGGGCATTTTTCTCCAAAAGGTGTGGTAGCCAGAATCCTGTAAGAAACGGGGCGGTAGTTGACCACGGAATCCGTCCAGTATTGCTTGGGCTGGGTCAGGAATGAATCTGCATTTAAAATGGGCAATAGAGGTAAATCCATTGCTTTTCGGAATGTTCGGCCGCCGTCCTCGCTTTTTTCCACCCAGAAGGAAGAAAATTCAGGCAACATATCCCAGCCGATCTGTACGGCGCCATCCATTGCCCGGGCGCTCGGTTGCGGCGAAACGGGAAGTGGTGTAATGTTGGCGATCCGGACAATGGCATAGCCCGTATCCGTTGGAAAAACCTGTTGGGGAAGGGTGGTATACACCCGGTAGATATACGTCCGGTTGGGCCGCAACTCGTATGTATCGAGCCACCGAAGTCCCATTGCCTCGGCCACTGCGGCCGAATTATCGGCGCAAAACATCCCGAAAACGAAGCGGTTCGATTCTTCTTCCGCACGATTTTGCAGGTTTTGCGCCTTGCCGATCGAAGTGATAAAATCCTTTCCCCACAAGGTTTGCGCAGCAATAGGACCGAAAGTAGGTTCCTGCACGCTCACTTTTTCCCATTCTGCCAGGGGCTGCACGGCAAACCCGTCAGCGTGCAGGTTGATAAATTTCGGGTTTTGCGAAACCAGCGAATCCTGCGCCAGCACAGCCCGCTCCACGATGTACTTGTGGTCGCGCATCAGCATCCACAGAGCTGCCTGGTCGGGCGCCCAGCGCAGGGTAACGGCTTTGCCATCCGATTTACCGATCACACGAACATGGCCGCGCGGAGCATCGGTTTTCTGTGGCGTCTGCGCGGAAATCAGCGCCGGGGTGGCTAGCAAAAGCCCGATAAAAAATTGATATAGAACCGTTTGAATGATCTTTTTCATAGAGTAGTATGTTGCAGATTGACTTAAGGGGTGAAGGTCATAGCGGTAAATTGCCAGCCGCCCATTGAAGCAATTAAATTATTCAGTGCAATACTCGGGTCATTGAACTGAACCCGCACCGTAGCAATGGCAGGTGGCGCAGAAGCCGCCGGAAGTTGGCTCCCTCCTCCACCGAAATATGCCATTATACCCATACCCAGATATTGGAGGGACATATCAAAATCGACCGGCTGCGCATAATGCAGGTTGTAGTTATAGTTTTCGTAATAGAGCGGTTGGGTAGGGTTGAACAGAACGTCCAGTGCTTTCCAACAGTTTGCGGAGGACATGGTAGCGCACATTCCGGTATAGTCGGTGCCGAATCGCTGTGTGAGTGCGTTTTTCAGGATGGCGCGCCCAAACAGGTTGTGGAGCGCGGACCCGTCGTTGATGTAATAAGTTCGGGTGACGTTTAATCCAAAATAGGAATATCCCGCTACATAACTATACTGTTCATCCACCTGAAATTCAGGAATTCCTCTTTCCCGGTAAGGATTGGTTGCGTACTGAAATGGGTCGAACAGCCTCAAACCATTGTTCCAAAGTTCTCTGCTCAAGTCATAGAGGTAATATCCTGCATATTGCGTCTGCCAGGTATTGTCCCATGCAGAAGTTACGCTCAACATCGGCGGCACTTTTATAATCGTTCCTGCCGGGTACTGGTATTCAAAACCTTTTAATTCCCGGTTATCGGTATCAGGCATGTTGAGTCGGGTTTTCAAACGGATTGAGGGGTTTTGAGCGGAATGAAACGCCTCGTAGTCGGCTGCCGATACCTGCGCAAATTTTTGTTGCGGCGTATTGGTTGGGTCGGTAGTAAAATACCAGTGGTACAATTCCTTCTGGCTGTTTGCCACAATGGCTGTTTGTTCGATATTGGTGGTTGTGGTATTCACCACGGCATTCTGCTGGTTCACCACCGTTGTGTTGTTTGTATTGATCACAACATCCTGAACGGAGATATTTGAATTAGAAGGGGTGTCAAATGTCCCGTTGCTGCCAACTACGGGTTGGGAGCGCAGTTGTTTCATAAAACGCACCTGAAAACCTCGGCTGTTCTGCATCGGCGGCACGTTGAACCGGATGGCTTTTGCATCTACTTGCAAAGGTGTTTGCCCAAACCAGGCGCCGTTCGACCAGGCATCCTGGAATTCCGCAAAGTACTCCCATCGGCTCCCTTGCGGCGCAGGCTGACTGAACACATGCGGAACGGCTTTATTCAGGTATAAAAAACCTTTCCGGCCATTCGATTCCTGCAAATAGGAAGAATGATTGTGCAGGGGCCACGAATAGGCGACATCTGCCGGGCGAATTACATCGGGCAGCGGGCCTGTGGTAAAGACCGTCGTACGGGTTTCTCTGACGATCTGGCCGCCTTGCCGGAAATCGACCCATTCTCCATTGACCAGTTCCTGCACGTATGCGGATACGGAAAAACGATACTGTTTTTCGGGCTCCAGGTAATCATTGGGCGCAAATGAAACCGATTTCCGGTTGTCCGAACGCACCACCTGGCCTTGTACTGCTACATTGCCTTCCACCCGTGTGAGTACTGGCCTTTCAAACTTGATCTGAAATGTTCTTGTCCGGGTATTGGTGGTGCTGAGGCGTTCCGTGATATTAAAAAGTTCGTCATACTTCATGTTAAAGGATGCGACCGGCACGACGCCGCAGTCCACGTTTGTTTCACCATTTGCCGGTTTGATATCGCTGACGATGGCCATTCCACCCAGCGGATCTGCTGGCAAACGGCATTCGTCGCCTACGGCAAACTGGAAACTTACGCTGCCGGAAATTGCGCCGCCTAAAACCCGGTATTCACCGTACACGCCCCCTTTTAACCAGGTTGG
>JADLCC010000576.1 GCA_020847425.1 Saprospiraceae bacterium | reverse complement strand
GGGGTGTACTCTACGAACTCTCACTTCTCACCATCTCACTTCTCACTTCTATAAAAATTTCAGTATTGGCTTAAACTTTGTTTGGATACTTTTGCACGACCAATGAACCGAAGCATACAATGAGAAACCTTATCCATCACTCCTCAGGAAACCACTCTTTGATCCCGACATGATAAAGCGTTTGCTTCTCTATATCGTTGTGATGATCATCTTGCTTGCGCTCGCACTCAGTGCCGGGCAGTGGGACAAAGATACAACGCTACTTCAACAGCATTCCGAAGAAATATCGGCATGGCTCGCCGAACAGGAGGCGGAGGGCCTCACCTGGGGCCGTGCACATGCTGCAGGTGCCCAGGGTTGGGACGAGCAGTCCAACAAGCCCTACACGGTTTTGCTGCACCGGCAGGACACTGTACTGCGCTGGTCGAACACCCTGGTCATACCTGTAGGTCTCGAACTCCGCCGTATTGCCCAAACCCCCGGAAGATCGCTCTTGCAACTTCCACTCGGCTGGTTTCTTTGTTATAGCGAACCCGGCGCCGGCGCTGCACTTACCGTACTTGTTCCTGTTCGTTATGCGCTGAATTTCAATGCTTTAGATCAAAAAAACATTTTTCCTGCCGGAGAAAATATAGATGAAAATGTAGTGGTTTCTACTACGGAAACGGACTACCCGGTTGTGGTGGACGGAAAACCACTGGCCTGGTTGAGCGCGGAAAAAGCAGTAGAATCCGGCTGGTTGCAGTGGGTTCAACTGATCGCTTACCTGCTTTTTTTCATCGTCTTTTTTAGTTTGCTGAACCAGGCTGCGCGCTGGCTGAATAACCGTATGGGACCTTTAGCCGGCACGGCATTGCTCCTCGTCAGCGTCGCGCTTTTATTGTGGTTGAACGCCGTTACAGGCTTCACACAACAACAGTTTAGCGCCTTGCCTCTGTTCGCGCCATCCTTTGAGAGTGCGTCGCTGATCGGAAAATCGGTGGGCGACTGGCTCATTCATGCGGTCCTGCTGGTGTTCGTCATGATCTTTTTTCACCGGCGTTTCGGGTCGGTGGATACGACTGACCCAGCGGAAACTTCCGACCCGGAAATGACGCCGGCGCCGCTCGTGCCGGCTGAAAAGGCCGGTTTGAAATCGGTTCTTGTATTTTTTTGCTACTTATTAGCCATGTTGAGCATTCCATTCAGCATGCAGGTGATGCGGGAACTGGTGCTGCACAGCCGGCTTGGTTTCGATTTTGACAACATATTGAACCTGGGGAGTTTGGGTTTGCTTGCCCTGACAGGGGTGATTGTACTGATGGTCGGGCTTTTCCTGTTCAGCCACCGGATGTTGCTTACGATACAACAACTCAACATGCCGTTGCGGCAGCGCAGTGTGGCCATCGCCATTGCGACCCTCGTGATAACCGCTTTGGCGGTACCCCTGGGGCTCAATCCCTTGTTTGTAGCCATTTTTACATTGTTGTATGCAGCGCTGCTGGATGCGTTTGTCTATTGGAAAGCGGCGGGTTTTGGCTGGCTGGTTTGCTGGTTGCTGGTGTTTTCGTTTTTTGCTTCCACGCAATTGTACCAGCACAGTGCGGAAAAAGACAGGTCGCAGCGGATGGCGTATGCGGAAGCGCTGGCTGCCGACCGGGATACCACCATTGCAGAAAAACTGCTGCCGGGAGCCTGGACTACCCTGCAAAAAGACTCACAGCAAATCGGCTTTTTGCTAAAACCCTGGCCGTTTAAGGCTGCTGTAGCCACCTTGCGCGCGCATTTTAACGGACTGATTTTCAACGAAAACTATCTCTTTCAGCACTACCGGCTCAACGTTTTTGCTTTTGACCGCGACAATCAGCCCTTGCTGCTCGATCAGTCGCTGGGTTACGAACAAGTGGTGCTGCAAAACTGGAATACCGCAACGCCGCTGCCGGGACAGTCGCATATCCGTTATGGCGCCGACGCGGAAGGGAAAATGCGGTACATGCTCCAACTCAGTGCCAACCGAATGGGCGATCCTGCCCAGCCGACGCGCATTTTTGCTTTTTTCGACCACGAATACCCTGCTCCGACGCGGGTGTATGCGCAGATTTTTTACCATACGCCGTATAAAAACCTCGAACGTTTGTCGCGCTACGAATTTGCGGTGCAAAAAAATGGCCGCCTGCTGGTCGAGCAAGGGCTGAACAACACAGGGATTTTGTCCTCTCCCGTTGAAAAAGGCAGTACCATAGAAGTACAATCCGCTTCCCGGATCGATGCCCTTGCCAAAAGCGCCGACGGCGAGACCGTGGCATCGGTGGGCCGCACTCTGGGCGGATGGTACAAGCAGATTTACCTGTTTTCGATCATTTTTACGCTGGCATCCATTTTTATGCTGGCACTGGCACTGGCCAACTCGCTGTTTGGTTTCCTGCCCGAAGAATACGATTTCCGCCTGAGCGCAAGGGGCTCACTCGCCCGCCGCATCCACCTGTGGTTTGTGGCTTTGCTGGCAGTGGCATTCCTGGTCACCGGATTACTGACCTACTGGCATTTTACCGAAACAGCCCGCGACAATGAACGCAGCGACCTCGATTACCGCGCGGAAGCCCTGCTCAACCACCTGAAAAACCAGTTGCTCAACGCTACCATTTCGGAGGATAGCCTGCGGCGCGATTTGCCGCGCTCCCTGCACGCCATGTCGGCAAGTATGGGCATGGATGCCAATTTGTATGACCCTGACGGTAATCTGCTCTACAGCACCCAGGAAGACCTGGCGGCGCTGGGCGTTTTGCCTTCGCGCATGAATGCGGATGCCTGGAATACCTTGAAACAAAACAAGCAGCCCGAACAGGTGGAAAGCGAGCAAGTGGCTGGTTTCGAGTACTTTACAAAGTATTTGTCCCTGTATGGGACTTCGCATAAACTGCTTGGATTCCTTGGCGTGCCCTATCAACTCAGCAACCGGAAAGCCGGAGCGGAAGTCTCCGATTTCCTCGGGATGCTGGCCAGTTTGTATGTTTTCCTGCTGCTGATCGCCTTTGCCGTGACCTTCCTGCTGGCGCGTTCTATTGTCCGACCCATCAGTATGTTGTCGGAAAAAGTGCGGGCCGTACAACTGGCGGATAAAAACCAGCCGCTGGTGTACGACGGAGATGCACAGGATGAAATCAGCGAACTCATCGGGCAGTACAACCGGATGGTGGATAAACTGGATGCCTCCAAAGTCCAACTGGTGCGCCTCGAACGGGAAGGCGCCTGGCGCGAAATGGCCCGGCAGGTGGCCCACGACATCAAAAACCCGCTGACGACCATGAAACTCTCTATGCAGCAACTCGAACGGGTATCCAACAATCCCGAACAGGCCGCCGCATACCTCCGCAAAGCCATCACCCGTCTGATCGAACAAATCGACTCGCTGGCACAGATTGCATCGGAGTTTTCCATGTTCGCCAACCTCGATATCCAGGTGAAACATGATGTGGTAATCAACGAGGTGGTGGAAAGTGTGCACGACCTGTTCAGCGAACAAAAAAATGTGGACCTCTCGCTCTCCCTGCCCGAGCAGCGCTACCATATTCTCGGAGATAAAAACCACCTCATCCGTGTGTTTAATAACCTGGTTATCAATGCGATACAGGCTATACCTTCCGACCGCCGCGGGCATATTCACGTGTCCTTGGTTCGTGAAGGCAACCAGGCTGTTATCCAGATCAGCGACAACGGCGGCGGTATTCCTGCGGAAATCGGGGATCGGGTTTTTGAGCCCAATTTCACCACCAAAACTTCCGGCAGCGGCCTCGGTCTGGCGATTTGTAAAAAAATCATCGAAGCCCACGACGGCGATATCCGTTTTGAAACCCGGGAAAATGAAGGAACGGATTTCTTTGTGGAGATGCCGGTAATGGCCGTGGGGTAAATAGAAGTGAGAGGTGAGAAGTGAGATGTGAGAGGGTGAGCGTTCGTAGAGCACACCGCTCCGTTTAAAGGAGAATTTAGGGTGTGTTCCATCTGTTCATCCATATTCATTTATCGTCTAAATACTTTATTTTCAAAAAATATTGAAAGTTGTGAACAAAGGAGTCCCCCGCTCGTTTTTGTAATATAAAACAACGAGCCCATGTTCCTTTCCCCACCATCAGCAACCCGGATTCTGCAACACATCGAACAGCAGCGACCCTTGCCGCACAGTTACCCCGAAGTAGGTTGGACACGTCGTGCAGAAAATATTTCCGGTTACGATAACGATTTGAATTTCATTGAGTTAGGCAGTGGCGATGCCGTGTGGGAAGCCGCGAAAGCAGCCATCCGGCAATGGCGGATGTTTCCGGCGCCCTGGACTTTTATCACCCCTTCCGATGCACCCATCGAGGCAGGAACCGTTGTAGCCATGTCGGCCCGGGTATGGGGCATCTGGTGGTTGAATGCTTGCCGGATTGTGTACACTATAGATGAAACCGACCGTTTCGGCTTTGCTTACGGCACCTTGCCTGGGCATGTGGAATGCGGGGAAGAAATATTTATGGTAGAGCGCTCCGAAGCCGGAACGGTGCGCTACGTCATCAAAGCGTTTTCGAGGCCGAGGCACTTGCTGGCACGACTGGCCTACCCGGTAGCGCGGGCGCAGCAGCGGAAGTTTGTGCGCGATTCCAAAGCCGCCATGTTTCATTTTGTTCAACAGTACACCTTATGAAACATTTATTGCCACCACTTGCCTGGCTGCTGTGGTTGTTGGTAGCCCAACCTTCCTTCCTGCAAGGAAATTGGGAAATTGCTTTGGTGCTGTTTGCAGCCTGGGTGCTGGCGCCTGAAGCATTGTTTTTGCTCCGGCTTCCGGTCCGGCGCTGGTATTGGCCGATTGCATTTGGACTGGCCCAGGCTTATTACCTCACGGAAGCGCCTGCGTCCTGGCGCGCTTTGCTGGCCTTGCCGTATGTCGTTTTTGCGCTGTGGGTCACTGTGCGGGAATTGGCACAGTTGTTTACCCTGCCCAACATACAACTCCCTGATTTGGTGCGACTTGCAGCCCTTTTTTACTGGTCGACCGGTGCGGTGTTTGCGCTTAGTTTTCTTGCAGAATACCAGCCGCTCGGGTTCGATCCGATGATTGTTTCGCTAACGGCAGCACATTTTCACATAGCCGGGTTTGTACTGGCAACGGTGGCGTACCGGATGCTGTTGTCAGATCCGGGCAGGATCACAACACTTTGCGGTTGGGGCGTTTTGGCGGGTATGCCTTCGGTCGCTACAGGTATCGTACTGACCCATTGGGGTTTTGACCCGGTATTTGAGTGGGTATCGGCGCTGATATTTGTGTTGTTTACAGCGGTACTTGTTGGCTGGCACCTCAATAAGTTGCGGGATTCAAATTATCCCCCGGCGGCGCGGTTGTACTGGTTTTGCGGTACCATCTGCCTGCTGGCGGGTATTGCGCTGGCATCCCTGTACGCTTTGCGTTTTGTGTACCCGATCAGTTGGGTGCATATTCCGAACATGAAAATCTGGCACGGAACGTTGAATACCATCGGTTTCGGGTGGCTGGTGCTGCGCGGCTGGAGGCAAGTAAAAGAGGTGACATCTGCGAGGAACGAGTAGGTGTAATCTCTTTTACGCTAGCGTTTCCGCGATGAGATAACACCTGCTCGTACCTCGCAGATGTCACCTCATCGCTCAACATGAGCCTGATTCACAAGCGCACCAGTTTGCCCTGATATAACTTCGATCCAATCCGGACTTGCCAGGAATAGATACCGTTTTCCGCAAAGGCCGTCGCAGGAATCTCCAGTAGATGAGCGCCTTCCGGAAGGTCCAAGGTGTTGGAATACAATGTTTTACCTTCAAAATTTCCAACCGAAATCCGCACTTGCTCCTGTTTTTCGAGCCGCAGTGGAATACTCGTCCCCGCCGTAAAAGGATTGGGTTGCGGCTGGTAGACCTGTGCTCCGGCATCCGTTTTTTCCGGAACCTTGAATTCAAATTGCAACTGCCGGATATCGTTTTCCGAACTGTAAATTTCTGAATGGAAGGTGTGCAGGCCAGTACCCATGGGCAATGCCAGAACATCCTTCAGTCGAACAGGCGCCAGTGCCTTAAAGCGCAGGTGAAACAGGTTGTCCTGCGGCAATAATACCTGCGGAGCGACATCGAACCAGCTCACACGCAGCATCCCTGCTTCCGGCTGTGTGAATGCAAATTCCTGCGAATTCAATTGTTCGCCGGCCCTCGCGTCTGTCAGTTCCATTTTTGTAGCATCAAAAGGCAAGCTGCACTGGAATCCCTGCCAGTTTCCGGCCTGTTCCATGCGCAGCGGTATGTCGATCATTTCACCTTCCTGCAGGGTGATATCCGGCAATTGCAGGGTGGTGACGGAGCGAGCCTCGGCAGACTGCAATTGTGCGGAATTGGTCATTGCCGAATTATTCACATCGCCTGTTTTGAGGCCGTAAAATCGAATCTCACCCGGATAGGCCCAGAAAGGCAGCGGATCGAAACCGTAAAAAGTGCTGCAATTGTTTACTTCGAAAGGATTTGCCGGGAAGATGCAGTTGTCGGTAAAAAAACGCCAGGAAGTGTTGCCTGGCAAAGCGTTGAAAATACCCAGAATCAGCCGCCGCAGTTGTACCACGTCGTTGGTCGTCACACTTCCGCTACCGTTTGCATCCGCCGCGATAATTTTCCAGGGTGCATCGAGGGCTTCAAGAGACAGGATATGTTTGGAAATCAGCAATAAATCCAGCGTAGTGACGCCATTGAGGGGGTCGTCCAGTTTGAGTTGTTCAATAAAAAAAGGGAAACCGGGAAAGGTGTCGATGTTATTACAGCCTTCAGCCGACTCCGGCAGCAAATACGTCTGCAGATCACCCTGCATATTTTGCCAGGTCATGATGGTTTCCACCTGTTCAATCACCTGTGTGCTGTCCCAATAGGGACGCGCACATACCTTGGGCAATGCCGTGCAGATAAACACACTATCCGAGAGCGTGACCGTCACATTGCAGCTGGAATTGTTGCCATGCTGATCTTTTGCCCAGATTTCCAGCGTTTGTGTGCCGAGATCGGCGCATTCGAGATCGAGTGCGGTGACCGGGTTGCCGCCGACGGTGGGAAACCCCGTTCCGGTACCGGCTTTTCGCATGGAAATTTTCAGGTTATGGGTTTCGGTAACGTTATCTGCCACAAAATCAATGAGTTGTGAAGTAGTAACGGGGAATAACCTGTCCGGACCGATATCGTCCGTTATATTGTTTACGCAAATGAGGGTAGGGCTTGCGCAATCCGTTACTTTAAAACTGTACTGACAATTGCGGGAAACACCATCCTGGGTAATTGTCCAAACAATGCCGTGCTGCCCTTCCGGGAAACGTGGGATCAGGAACTGGTTTGGATTGTCCAGCGTGTTCCAGCGCACATATGCGTGCAGGGAATCGTTGCTGGTATATGTTTCGAGGGTAAACCTGAATTTGGAGGCAAGCGGTATCTGGCGTTTGTCAAACCACAACGTATCCCCGCCGGAAAAATCCGGATTGAGCGCGTTGTTGGTCATCACAATACCTGGAGCTGGAACATTGTTGCTGCTGATGACCGTTTCACTCAAAAAATCGCTGTCCAGATCCAGCAGTATTCTGTAGGACACCGTGATTTCACCTGCTCCGGGGCAGGCGATGGCCTTCAAATGGAGATCGACAATGCCTTCAAATAAATCAGCCGTTTGCAGCAGCGGACTCCAGGTATAAGGCATTTCATTCCAGAGTGTGGAGTCGTTTTCTGAAGGATCGCAGATGGTTTGAAGCGTGGTCGGGCATTGGAGTATACTTGGGCAGTTTTGTCCAAAAGACGTGGCCGCCAGACCCAATGCCCATGCGGATAGCAAAAGCGGGTAAACCGATTTTCTCATAAAAGGATATGTTTACAAACATGGGATGCCGACAGGAAGGCCGGGTACTTTGGATTAAAAAGAGGTGTTTTAGTGTTTTGGTGTTTTAGTGTTTTAGTGGGTGCTTCGCTCTTAGTCAAGGTTCGAATGCTCAGAACGAAGCACCCACTAAAACACCAAAACACTAAAACACTAAAACACTAAAACAAATATTGCGCCACTACCTCGTCTTAGGGACTTTCACCAGGAAAGTAGTGCCTTTTCCAATCTCTGATTTTTTGACAAAAATTTTGCCGCCGTGGTATTCCTCGATGATCCGTTTCGCCAAAGAAAGCCCCAGGCCCCAGCCGCGGGTTTTGGTGGAGTAGCCCGGCTTAAATATCGTTTTGAACTTGCCCGAAGGAATACCTTTACCCGTATCGCTCACTTCCACGCAGGCATATCGCCCTTCTTCGTATACGATCGCTGACAATTTGCCAACACCGCCTTCCATGGCATCGATCGCATTGCGCAGCAGGTTTTCAATCACCCAATCGAACAAAGGTGTATTCAAATCCACCATAAGCGGTTGATTCTCATTCGGATCGGGGAAAGCAAACTCCACTTTGCGCGGGCTGCGGCGCTGCATGTAGGCCCTGCAAAATTCGAGTTCTTCATACAAATTGACCGTGCGGAGTTCCGGCGTGGCGCCGATTTTGGAAAAACGATCGGCGACCAGTTCGAGCCGCGTAACGTCGTTGCGCAGTTCGTCGAGCATTTCCTGGTTGTCGGGCCGCTCTTCGTTCACGGCTTTCAGGGTTTCAATCCAGCCCAGAATTGCAGTAATGGGGGTGCCGAGCTGGTGGGCGGTTTCTTTGGCCATTCCCAGCCACACCTGATTTTGTTCGGATCGCCTGGCGGTACTGAAACCGATGTATCCGAATGCGATAAATGCGGCGATAAGTCCCAACTGTACCAGGGGGTACCACCACAATTGCCCGAGCAGTTTTGACCGTGAAAAATATACTTTTTTGTAAATATCGGGTGGAATAGAGGCATCTACCGAATCGATACCTTCCCTGAACATGCGGTTCAGTTCCTGTCTGACCCGCACGGTATCGATGGTTTTGCCTTCGCTGCCGGGCACGTTGAGGGCGTCTTCAATTTGTCCGCTGTTGTTGACCAGAATGACGGGGATGGTGTTGTTAAGTTCTAGTACTTTTACCGGCATGGTAAGATCGCAGTGAAAAAACTGAAACGTATCCAATTCCACCTTATTCAGTGCGCGTTGAGCCTCCGCCCATAGTTTAGCCTGCTGTTCTTCCCGTACGGTCAGTTGGTCGGCCAAATATTTGGTATAAATCATTGAAACAATGATAATCAGTATGGCGCCGGCGGCTAAGTACCATTTCCAATGTGATTTGCGGGTGTATAGGTCCATAAGATGCAAATAATAGAGCAAATGTACACTTTCATTTGTTCGCAGAAGACATGGCTTTTTGTGTGATCTTCTTCCGCTGCACAGTTTCTTTAAACGATTAAAGGGGTTGACAATTGATTTTTGTTAATTTTGTTTAACTTTTTTAGCGATAAACCTTAAACAAAATACAAAGTAATCGCGTTTGGTTCTGGAAAGTAAATTGTTTGGAAAACTTTTCAGTGCATTTTACGCGTAAACCATTGAGATGAGAAAAAAAGTTGTTGTCGTCGG
>JADLCC010000575.1 GCA_020847425.1 Saprospiraceae bacterium | reverse complement strand
TTGATAAAATGGTTGGAGGGCATCTCGTTATCAACCCTCATCAACCCTTATAAACCCTCATCAACTACTTCTTACACACCACTTGTCCGTTGTACTTCAAATTAATCGTCTCGTATTTCCGCCAGCCCTCATACGGCATTCCTTCCTGGTAAAAAATCTTCAGTCGCCTCAGTTTGTCTTCCAGTTTCCGGGTGCTGCCCAACACAATTTTTTGGTCTCCAATCAGCGGCACCAGGATAAAATCGCCCGCATTGTTTACGTGCACCTGCTGTATAAAATTGGCCAAAAACTCATCTTCCATCAGCGTATTGGTCAGGTTAAACAGGTCTTTCAGCGTACTTTTCTTTTTTCTCCGAAACTCCGGTGTATACGGCGCCAGGTTTCCTGTGGCGACCAGCACCCTCGCCGCGAAGTTTTTGGAAGCGGGCATTTTTACCCCGTTTTTATCCAGATAATAATTACCGCCGTTGTTATCGAGGATGCGCACCAATGGCTCGCGCTGGGTAATCGTTACGTGCAGCACCGTTTTTTGGTCGACATAAATCTCCGCATCCAGAATAAACGGGTCTTCTTCCAGTACCCGCTCCATACGTTCCACTTCCAGCAAAGCCAGTTCGGTACCTTCCAGCGTGTTGCCGAAAGATTGCAAAAGCGCCTGCTTGACATCGCGTTCGCTGATGAGTTTGTCGCCGCTGGCTAGCGCTGTCACTTCCACCACTACCCCTTCGGCAAAACTGTTTTTCTTCCGCCCGATCGCCGAAAACAACGCCACGGCCACGATGAGCAGGAATCCTACCCAGGCGAAGCGATCGTAACGGAGACGTGGCAAGTTCATTTTTTGTTATTAGTTATTGGTTATCAGGGTGTTATGGTTTGGCATTTGTGGTCAGGAGTGCTTTGATCGGTTCGATAAGGGTGTCGATATCGCCGGCGCCCATGGTCATCAAAACATCTATCTGTTTGGTTTTCAGCAAGTTCAGCAGTTGAGATTTTGTGGTCAGGTTTACGTTTGGGTTTTGCATCAATCCCGCGATCATGGCCGATGTGACGCCCGGTATCGGTTGCTCGCGCGCCGGGTAGATATCCAGCAGGATACATTCGTCCAGCAGATCCAGCGCCCGGGCAAAACCCTCCGCGAAATCGCGGGTGCGGGTATACAAATGCGGCTGGAAAATGCCGGTTACTTTCCGATCGGGGTACATCATTTTCGCAGCGCCGATCACCGCTTCCAGTTCGGCAGGGTGATGGGCGTAGTCGTCGATGTACACGCGTTCGCTATTGCGGACGATGTATTCAAAACGGCGTTTAACCCCCTGAAAACCCGCCAGCGCGACGCCCAGCAGTTCCGAAAACCCGCCCGCCGACAAAGTGGCTGCAATGGCCGCAGTGGCATTGAGCACGTTGTGTTTGCCAGGATAATTGAGGCGCAGGTCGGTCCAGTCGAAAATGGTCGAGCGCAGGCCGAATGCCATTTGCCCGTCTTCCACCCGCACATTAAACGCCTCAAAATCGCCTTCTTCGATCCCGAAACTAAACACCTGTCGGCCGCTTGCCCGCAGTTCGGCCGCCACATCTTCGAGGGGCAGACCGTGGCGGTAAATCAATTTTCCGCCGGGTTTGATCTGCCGCACAAACTGCTTGAAGGATTCCACCACCGCTTCTTCCGTTCCGTAGATATCGAGGTGGTCGGCGTCGATGGAATTCAGTACGGCGATTTCGGGGTGGAGGTGCAGGAAACTGCGGTCGTATTCATCGGCTTCGACTACCACCCAGTCGCTATTGCCTTCCACAAAATTGCTGCCCAGATTAAGGGAAATACCGCCGACAAAAGCCGTTGCATCCACGCCGCAGGCACGCAGCAGGTGGCTGGCCATGGTACTGGTGGTCGTTTTTCCGTGGGTGCCGGCAATGGCGATACAGCGTTTGGCGCGGCTGATAATACCGAGTACTTCGGCGCGTTTTTTTACAGGGTAATTGTTGTTAATGAACCAGTTTAATTCAGCATGTTCTTTGGGAACAGCCGGCGTAAATACCACTAAATCAACGTTTTCAGGAATATATTTCAGGTCGTCTTCGTAATGGATAAACATCCCTTCCGCAGCCAGCGCGCGGGTCAGGTCGGTCTCCGTCCGGTCATAGCCATGCACCTCCGCACCGTGCAGGCGGAAGTAGCGGGCCAGGGCCGACATGCCAATGCCTCCGATGCCGATGAAATAGATTTTTTTGATCGCGTTGAATTCCATTACTTAGTTATTCGTTATCCGTTATTGGTTATTGGTGTTGATAATCAAGCATTTGTAAAGAATTTAGTCAAAACTAATATTGACTTGGTACTCGCCTATTTTTTAAGCAGTTTCAATGTTTCTTTTTGGCCTCCCCGGTTCATTTCAAAATCGAGTTCTGTTGCTTCTGCTTTCAAGAGTTTGACCATAATTTCCTGCTTTCCTTTTCCCAGGGTATACAGTTTATCTTTTTCTGTGCGCCAGGTACCGCTTTGGCTCTGGTCGCCGAAACTGGCCGTGTAAGTGCCGTCTTCCTTGAATTCAAAATTCACCTGTGTGGCATCCATCCCGCTGGGTTTGTCAGAAATCATCCATTCCGAGCCCTGCCATTTGCCGAAAAGAGCGGGGTTTTTGTCGTTGGCTTTTTGACAAGCGGCGGCGGTAAGGAGCGCCAGTATGGTTATTAAAGTGTTGATTTTCATGTTTATAAAGTTTGTTGATGAGGGTTGATGAGGGTTGATGAGGGTTGATATTCATCCGCTCTAAAAAAGTAGAATCGCTTCATATTAGAGTGGATGAATATCAACCCTTATAAACCTTTATCAACTCTTATCAACTAATTTGATCGCTTCCTGCGCTATCGCTTCCGCCGCGTTCGGCCGGCCCAATTGCCGGATACTTTCGCTCAGGCTGAACGCCAGCGCTTCGTTTTCCAGAATCAGCAAGGCTTCCTGTAGCATTTTTTCCACTGCTTCCGCATCCCGAACCAGCCGTGCCGCGCCTTTTTCCACCAGTGCCAGGGCGTTTTTGGTTTGATGGTCTTCTGCCACATTGGGCGAAGGCACCAGTACCGCCGGCTTGCCTACCAGACACAATTCACTGATACTCAATGCACCTGCCCGGGAAATCACCACATCTGCCGCCGCGTACAACAAATCCATCCGGTCGATAAAAGCCCGGATGTGCACATTGGGCAAATGCGCCGTTTCACACGCCTGGTATTCATATTCATAAAACTTTCCGCATTGCCACAGCACCTGCACGCCGTCGTATTTTTCCAAAAACGCCGTATTGTCACGCAGGGCATTGTTCAGGGTCCGTGCGCCCAGGCTGCCGCCGATCACCACAATTGTTTTTTTCTCCGGGTCGAGGCCATAGTATTGCAGTCCTTCCGTCCGTTTGCCTTCCAGGTTTATGATATCCGAACGCACCGGGTTGCCGGTGAAAACAAGGCGATCTGCCGGAAAAAATGTCTCCATGTGGTCGTATGCGACGCACACTTTTTCGGCTCTTTTGCCGAGGATTTTATTGGTCACACCCGCATAGGAGTTTTGCTCCTGAATAAGGGTGGGAATTGAAGCCCTTTGTGCGCTGCGCATCACTGGTCCGCTGGCATATCCGCCCGTTCCAATCACCACATCCGGTTTAAAATCACTCACGATGCGCCGCGCTTTCCACATGCTGCTGAGCAGTTTGAACGGAAAACTGAAATTCCTCCAACTCAAATTGCGCTGAAAACCAGCCACATTCAAACCTACTATCGCATAACCCGCTTTGGGCACACGTTCCATCTCCATTTTGCCATTGGCGCCGACAAACAGGAACTCTGTTTCGGGCCTCAACTTTTTGATGGCATCGGCAATGGCGATGGCCGGAAAAACGTGTCCGCCTGTACCGCCGCCGGTGATCATTACCTTCAAATTTTTACTATTCATTTCAGTTAGTCACCAAGGTTAGGAAAGGTGTCATTTCGTTGGTTTAGTGCAGTTTATGGTTTATAAAGGTTTTGAGTTCCTCATTGGCTTTTCACTTTGCTTTGTCAATCCAGGCTTTCAATATACTTGCTCACACTCAATATCATACCCAGCGAAATACTGGTAAACAACATACTTGTACCACCCATCGAAATCAAGGGCAGGGTAAGACCCGTCGCGGGCACCAGATTGACATTCACCGCAATATTGGCCAATGCCTGAACGGTCAGGAGCAGGCTCAGCCCGATGGCCAGAAAAGCGCCGAATGCTTTCGGGCTTTTGGTGACCAGTTTTACATTTCTGATAAAAAGCATCACGTACAACACGAGGATTGCCGTACCGCCGATCAGGCCGTATTCCTCACAAATAATAGCATAAATGAAGTCGGCATTGCAGTAAGGCAAGTAGTTGCGCATCATACTGTTGCCCGGTCCTTCGCCGATAATGCCGCCTTTGGCTATCGCAATTTTTGCCTGTTGCACCTGGTAGCCGCCGTCTTCGCTGTGCAGAAACGTCTGCACCCTCGAAATCCACGTATCCACCCGGATCAGGCCCGTTTCCGGATACAAGCGCCCGAAAGCCACCATACCTGCAAATACCACTACACCCAGCAAACCCAGCAGGAAAATATACTGCCAGCTCACCCGGCCGATAAACATGAGCAGGATGCAGGTGATAAACAGTAACAAAGCCGTACTCAGGTTGGCCGGCGCAATCAGTCCGCAGATAATGAGCACCGGCACGATGATCGGCAGGAACGCATCCTTGAAACTGCTGATGTACTCCTGTTTGCGGGTCAATTCGCGGGCGATGTAAATGATCAGCGCTATTTTCGCAAACTCCGAAGGCTGAAAACTAAACCCGGCAAAACTCAGCCAGCGGTTCGCATCGTTGATACTGGAACCGAAAAACAGTGTGATCGCCAGCAACGGAACAGCCAGCAGCATCAAAAACGGAGCGGCCTGCTGATAGCGCCGGTAGTGCATCAAATGACCCACATACACCAGAAACAACCCGAAGGCCAATCGCACTGTGTGTGTGAGCAGGAACCCCGTGGTGTTGCCACCGCGCGTAGTCCAGGCCGCCCAGCCGGATGCCGAATACACCGCCAGCATACTGAAGAGGCTCAGTACGGCGATGATCATCCAAATGGTACGATCACCTCTTAATTCTGCTGCGATGCGGTTGCCGAGTGACATGTTGTGAGTTGTGAGTTGTGAATCGTGAATCGTGAGGTGTGAGTAGTGAATCGTAAGTTGTGAAGCCACTCACAATTCACTACTCACAATTCACAATTCACTAACTGCTTGTTTAAATTGTGTTCCTCTATCTTCGTAATTTTTGAATAAATCAAAACTTGCACATGCGGGACTCAACAGCACCGTATCTCCGTCGTCCGCCAATGCCGCTGCTGTCCGTACTGCTTCTGTTGCGCTTTTTGTTTCGGCAATCGGTATGTTCATTTTCCCGAAAACCTTGATAATCTTCGCGTTATCTACACCCATACACACGATGGCCTTCACATTTTTTTTCACTAGTTTTAGCAATGGCGTGTAATCATTGCCCTTGTCCTGTCCACCGACGATCCACACAATTGGGGTATCTACGGCTTGCAGCGCGTAAAAAACCGAATCCACATTGGTGGCTTTGGAGTCATTGATCCAGGTGACGCCGTCGATTTCCGCCACGCGTTCCAGCCGGTGCGGCGGTGTGTTAAAACTGTACAACCCTTCTTCGATCAGTCCCGGTTCCGCGCCCAGCGCCAGTGCCGCGCGAATCGCGCAAGCGGCATTGAACAGGTTGTGCGGTCCTTTCAGGTTGGTGCTCGCCACATCGAAACGGTAATTGAGCCCCACGCGGACGTAGCCGTTTTTCAGTTCACTTTTGCGCACCGCCTGTTTTTTGCATTTGATCGCCCGCGGGTTGGCCGTCAGGTAATCTTTTATGATGGGGTCGTTGCCATTAATGATGCACAGGTCGCCGCGGCCCTGGTTCATCGCCACGCGGAATTTCGAGCGCACGTAATTGTCCAACTGATACTCGTAGCGGTCCAGGTGATCGGGTGTGATGTTCAGCAGCATGGATATTTTGGGTCTAAACTGCTGAATATCATCCAATTGAAAACTGGAGACTTCGAGGACATAAATGAGGGATGAGGGATGAGGGATGTCGGGATGAGGGGTAAAGGGTGAAGAATAAGTATCGGCGGATCAGGGTTTACAGATGAATGTTCCAGTACAAGGCGGGCGAAGGAGTTGCCAACGTTGCCACCTTTGTACACATTCAGTCCGGCCGTTTTCAGCAAATGATACGTCAGTTCGGTCGTGGTCGTTTTGCCATTGGAACCGGTGATGGCGACAATGCTGCATTTGCCGGCATAACGATAGCCGAATTCGATTTCGCCGATTACATTGATGCCTTTGGCCCGAACAGCCTGCATGAGCGCCGTTTTTTCCGGAATACCCGGGCTTTTGATGATTTCATCAGCATTCAGGATTAAATCGAGGGTGTGTCCGTTTTCCTCCCAGGCGATGCCCTGCGCATCCAGTTCCTGTTTGTACACGTCTTTGATGGCCCCTGAATCGGATACGAACACGTCGAAGCCCTTCGCTTTGCCCAGAAGGGCTGCGCCTGTGCCGGATTCACCGGAGCCGAGTATGACGAGTCGTTTAAGCATGATTTACTTTAGATGTTTTTCTCTGCTTGCGCAGCGTTAGATTTCACCCTGCTTGCGCAGGGATGGGTCCCTGGATTTTGCGGATTAGGCGGATTTTTGCGGATTTTATTTTTGATTGTTTTGAAGATTCTTTTTTCGTTCGTTGCTCCAGGTTTTTCGTTCAAATTTTGGTTCTAGTCCGAAATTGATCAGGAGCCCCACTTCCATATTTGTTGCTTTCAGGTAATTGACTAATTGTTTTTCATGCGCTTCCGTTAATGTGGCCACGGCTTTCAGTTCTACTATCACTACTCCATTGATTAGAAGATCTGCGTAGTAATTACCAATTAGCCTTCCGTTCCGATACACCTTGATACTTTTCTGCGCTTCGACTTTCAAACCTCTTTCGAGTAATTCAAAATACAGGGCATTCTGATAAACCCTTTCCAAAAAACCATATCCCAGGTCGTTGTACACATCGTAATAAGCCCCGATCACCTGTTCGGTGATCTCCCTGTGTTTGAGTTCCATAAATGAAGATGTTTGATTATGAATAGAAAAGATCAATAAAATCCGCCTAATCCGCAAAATCCAGGGACCCATCCCCTGCGCAAGCAGGGGCATAATCTCAACGGATCTTAAGCGTCACTATCGTTATCACCGCCAGCATCACCTGCACAATCCAGAACCGCACCGAAATCGTTACTTCATGAAACCCTTGTTTCTGGTAGTGGTGGTGCAGGGGCGCCATCAGAAATACCCGGCGGCCCTCCCCGTATTTGCGTTTGGTGTATTTGAAATACCAGACCTGTATGATTACCGACAGGCTTTCGACAAGAAACACCCCGCAGAGCAAGGGAATCAGCAGTTCTTTGCGCAGGATAATGGCCATTGCGGCTATGATTCCACCCAGTGTCAGACTTCCAGTATCGCCCATAAAAACCCGCGCCGGAAATACGTTGTACCACAGAAAACCAAAACAACCGCCGAGCAGGCAAGCCGCGAAAATCACGAGTTCTCCGCTGTAAGGGATGTACAGGATTTTCAAAAAATCGGCCGCTACCGAGTTGCCGCTCAGGTATGCCAGTATGCCCAGTGCCGTAATCACGATGGCCGATACGCCGGCCGCCTGCCCATCGAGCCCGTCCGTCAGGTTGGCCCCGTTGCTCACTGCTGTAATCACCAGAATGGCCATGATGACAAACAAAATAGAACTCAGGTCACGGGCATTGTCGCCCAAAAACCACATCAGTCGCGAGTAATCCAGTTCGTTGTTCTTAAAAAACGGGACGTTCGTAATCGGCGCCTTCACATACACCATTTCTTTATAGGTATTCGGAAGGGTATTGTCTTTTACAAACAAGGTCTCCATCACCTGGTAACCGTGCTGTTCGGCAGCCTGGGGCTCCATGCGTACCACCACTTCATCATTGCACAGCATCGTGATCCCGACAATCAGTCCCAAACCTACCTGACCCATGATTTTAAAAATACCCTTCAGTCCTTTTTTATCCTTTTTAAATACCTTGATGTAATCGTCGACAAACCCGATCGCGAACATCCAGACGGTGCTAAAAAGCATCAGCAGGATGTACACATTATCGAGCCGGGCCATCAGCAGGCAGGGGATGATGGTGGCTGCAATGATGATAATGCCGCCCATCGTCGGGGTGCCTGCTTTGGAAATCTGTCCGGCCAGGCCCAAATCGCGCACGGTCTCTCCAATCTGGAGCGAACGCAACCAGTTGATGATTCTTTTGCCGATGATCATCGAGATCAGCAGCGACAAAATCATAGCCACACCCGCTCTGAACGAGATGTACTGGAACAAACCGGCTCCGGGCAGGTCGTACGTTTTTTTCAGGTATTCAAAAAGATAGTACAGCATTTTTTTGAATGATAAATGATGGATAAAAACAATTAATCAGTTGATTATCAATTGATTTACCCACTATACAAGTTACATTTTTCGTTTTTTCAAGGTTTGTGGCCGGGACTTTTGAATTGGCTGCAAGGCGCTCTTACAGCGCCCGCAACCTGCTCAAAAAATAGTCCTCCACTATTATTTCTTAGAAGTGAGAAGTGAGAGGGTGAGAGGTGAGAGCCGAGCGGGATGTCGCCTTTCTTTTTTGGCTACTCACAATTCACTATTCGCTATTCACTTATCGTTTTTTCCGTATTTCGTATCAAGGTGCTTCGCTTTCTGAATTGATTCAAGGCGAAGCGGCCTAAACACTAAACACCACACACTAAACACTAAATGCTTTCATCAGCACCTCTTTATCATCAAAAGGATATTTCACCCCTTTAATATCCTGGTACTTTTCATGTCCTTTACCCGCGACAACGATCACATCTTCCAGGCCTGCCAGCCGCACTGCCGTTTTGATCGCTTGCTCCCGGTCCTGGATCACCAGCGTTTTTTTCAAGCCTTCCGCATCCAGTCCGGCTTCCATATCGCGCAGAATGGCGGCAGGGTCTTCGGTCCGCGGGTTATCGCTGGTCAGGATCAATTGGTCGCTGAAGCGCGCGCTGATTTGCGCCATCAGCGGGCGTTTCGTTTTATCTCGGTCGCCGCCTGCGCCGGTTACGGTAATAACCCGGGCGTTTTTCTTTTTCAGTTTCAGTACCGTTTCCAGCACTTTTTCCAGTGCATCGGGCGTGTGCGCATAATCGACAATAGCGGTACAGCCAGCTTTTCCGGGATGGTTGATATAGTCGAAACGGCCTTCCGCGCCGCGTAAATCGCTGAGCACCGTCAGGATTTCCGCTTTTTGCAAGCC
>JADLCC010000574.1 GCA_020847425.1 Saprospiraceae bacterium | reverse complement strand
GATGCGGCAATGGCCATCCAGTTTGTTTTCCGTTCCATAATAAGTTGATTTTAGTTGAAAAAAATTTAATGATATGGCAAATGTATATGTTTATGAAATATTATTCTGAAAATCAAAGAGGAGTTTTTGAGGGCATGTTTTGACCGCCATTCCCAATTTGTAAGAGGTGTCATCTTTTGAGGTACGAAAAAGGTGACACCTCGGCGTGTTTTGAGATGTCACCCTCTCCTGCGTCGCGGATGACACCTCAAAAACCGAGCATGGCTGGTGCTATTGGGTGGTATTGTGCTGTACGTCTGCGCGTGGGCTTGATGAATAGGGTGAAAAGGAGCCCTGACGAGGCAAAAAGCAGTTCACTCCTAGGGCCCAATTCCCGCTAGCGCAAAAACCTGCCCCCCAAAATCCCCCTCGTTCCATACAACAATTGCACCTCATAAGCCCCCTGCGCCCAGGTTTGCACCTCCACCTGTAGCGATCCGGCAGCAGAAGTATGGATTTTTTCTGAAAAAACAGTTCTGCCCAGCACATCCTTGATGATGACCGACGCTGCATCGCCGGATATATTTTGCCATTGCAGCCACACCCGTTCCGTCGCAGGATTGGGGAAAATCAATAACGATGGCGGAGCAGCCACCGACGCTTCGCCGGAACCGACAACCACCTCCAAAGTGGCCGAATCAGTGCAGACACCGCATCCTGTCCCGGGATGGAGCAGGCAACAACGCACTTTTAAGCCGTTCAGGATGGTATTTGATTGCGGTATGACCAGTAATGTGCCGCTTTGCACGTTCTGAAAAGACGCACTGTTTTGCGCATTTACCCAGCCGTTTCCCTGGTCTATTTGCCACTGATAGGATACGTCGGCACTCTGTGCTGCGGTGCTGAATGAGGCGGTTCCATTGTCCAACACCGATACAGACTGGGGTTGCAAAACAACTTCCGGTGTTGCCAACAGCAAGGGCCGCACTATATCGGTCGTGTCACTATTGCCCGGAAGATCCCGGAGGACACAGCGGTATTGCTCGTTGTTCAACGCAGGAGCCGCGGTAGCACTCAACCGGAGTTTAGCACTCTGCACGCCCAAATAGATCATATTTTCAGCCAAATTCTCCCAGACCGCGCCTGCCTTATGCTGCCATTGATAGGTAATACCGCTGCCGATGGCGCTTACGGTGAACTGCGGCGATGCAGCTGCGCAAAACGAGGCATCTGCGGGTTGCCCTACAATGGAAAGTGGAATCGCGGGGCATAAGCCGGAGGGGTCGAAGATACTCAAACGAATGTCGGAGGTATCGCCCTGGAGGAAATTGCCACCTTGTGAAAAAAAGGTAGCCAGTTTTCCATCCGGCGTTGTGGCCAGCCAGTTTCCGTGGTCATAACCCGACGTGGCAAGATCGATAACACCCTGTATTTCACCTTCGGGCGACCAATGCACCAGCGCGAGGTCGAGTTGTCCCAGACCGGCTTTGCCAAATTTTTGCCCGGAACGCGCATTCAAACCCAGTGCGTGTCCATAATTCGCCATGCCAAAAACACTGCCATCAGGCTGTGGAACCAAGTGCGAAAAATGGGCGTTGCCACTGCGGAGCGACCAAAGCATCTGACCATTCGGGTCGTATTTGAGCAGGAAATGACAGCGGTCGCCAAATGCGGCAACAGTATCGTTCAGGTAAATACTGGCCGTGGGAATCGGAATACTGCCCGGCGGAAACCAGGAATACTCGTCCGTACCGAGGCTGACAGACTGGTACACATTGCCCGCGTTATCCGTAGCAAAAGGCAGGTTGATCAGGGCGTTGGTATAACCCGTTCCGGTCTGGTAGTTATCATCGGCGCTGAAGGTTGCAAAGGCTTTTTTCACCTTAAAATCACTATCGAGCCGCAGTACGAAAGCGTTCAGGGCAGAAGGACGGAAAGGCTCCATCACAATGGTGTCCCACATGATTTTTCCCCTAAAAAAACCGGACAGCACCCAGTCGCCATTGGGCTGTCGCTGCATACGCGGTGCGACACGGGTAATGCGCGAGGTGATCCACACCCCGGGGTCCGGGTTGTAATCGGCATAAACATCCGTGTTATACTCCAAAGGTTTGCCAATGGGGACGTGCTGCTGGATGGTTCCTGCCGAATCGAAACGCATGCCGTATAAAAGCGCGGCGTTGTTCGGATCTGTGGGGATGGTTTGTGTAGCGGTTTCAACAGTCAGAAATTTGCCGCTGATGAGCACGGTCAGGCGGTCTTCGTTTTCCAGAAACAATTCTGTAGGCGCTACAATGGATACTCCACCAGGACCAAAGTACCGGGCCGCCCAAAGCAGGGCGCCGTCAGGATCCAGTTTTACGACAAAAGCATTTTCGCTGCCAGGATTGGCATCTGTGAATACCGGAACACCGCCAATACGCATGTTTTGCCCGGCAAAAGAGCCGCCGATGTACACATTCCCTTCATTATCAGCGGCAATAGACGTGCCGATGCACTGGTAATAATAGTCGAATGGACTGTTGCCATGGGAGGCGCCAGGCCAATATCGCGCCCAGACGAGATGCCCGGAAGCGTCGTATTTGTTGTAAAAAAGGTTGTAGGATGCCCACCAGGAGAACGGTTCGTATTTAAACCCCGTGACATAAGTATTGCCCGAAGCATCGGTGTAGGTATCTAATATTCTTTCAATTAAATAGTGGTTGATAAACTGCATTTGTGTGGGCTCGGAGGCACAAATGACAGCATTTTCTGTCGGCACTAAATTGTCGGGAAAAACCTCGATCACTGCAGAACTCGTATCGAAACAGCCGATTGTATTGGCGGCAATGAGTCGCACGGGATATAGGCCCGGCTCTGGAAACACAACCGTAGGCGACAGCGCTGCCGATGTGGGCGGCTGGGCGGTGGCGCCAAAATCCCACTGAAAACTGGCGCCGTAAGAATAATTGGTAATCGTAATAGGGTGGCCAGCGGTTTCGGTATAATGACGGGCGTTTTGAACGGAATACACCAGATCGGCCGTCACAGTAGCGGCGTTCTGGAAATACCGGTAACACCCGCCGTTGAAGACGGTAAAACTGTAAACGGCATTATAACCAATAGGCCCGGTCGGGATGATCAAGGTGCCGCCGGTACCGAGGGCTTCCCCACTGATGCCGCCTACCCATTGATAGGTAGCGCCGGAAATGGAATTGCTCACAAGAATAACCGTAGAATCGCCCTCGCAGACCAAAGGATGCTCCGGGATAGCGGTGAATTCATTGTACAATGGTATTGGCGTGACCTGCACCGTTATCTGGGCCTCACTTTCTACGGTGCCGCACTCGTCGGTCAGGCTCCCGTGCAGGCGATAAATGGTTGTTTCCAGAGGCGTGACCCAGCGCTCAAAATAGCCGTACAGATTGGAGTCTACTGCTGTTCCGTTGGCAGACAGGTTCCAGATGCCAAAACCCTCGAGATAGTTGACCGTACTCAGTTTCGTGTTATTGCCGCGACATATCTCCGACTCACTGAGCATTAAAACAGGCGCTGCCAGTGTCAAAGCAGCTTTGGTAGAAGTATTCCAGGTGGCGGTATCGCGCCCGGCGCCATGGCTCGCAACGAGCATCACCTCATAGGAAGACGCCGGTTCCGGGAACGTCACTTCCGGATTGCGTTCGGTAGAAAATAAGTTACCGTTTAGGAACCACTGATAGGTATAATCGGGCACATCGGCCGTATGGTTCAGGAGTGTTTGCGGCAAATTGGCGCAGGGCACAAAATCCGGTCCCGGCTCAAAACTGGCAATGGGCGCCCAGTCGCTGCCGCCACCGTTTTCGGTTTTCAGACAAAGCCCGTAATCGCCCACGATCATGCCCCTGTTCTGGTCGAGCCAGGCAAAACCGTTGTATTGCACATTGGTAGCTGTGCCACCGCTGTATTTTTCCCACACCTGCCCGCCGTTGGTCGTGCGATAGACAGCATTGTAATTCAGCAGATAGCCGTACTGCTCATCTGCAAACCAGATATCTTCTATGCTGGCGCCATCGGGCGGCAGAGGAACATCGGTCCAGATCTGTCCGCCGTTGCTGGTCTTTTTCAATGAATTATATCCGCTGATAAAACCGGTTTGCGCGTTCAGGAATTGCACGGCAGTTACTGCTTCCTGAATGGCGGTCGGAGACCAGGAAGTACCGCCGTTGGTGGAGCGCAGCAGGCCGCCCGTGCCGCCGATAAAACCGTTTTGCGCATCGGGAAATGCCACACAGAACAGTTCCCAGGCCACTCCGGGGGCGTTGACCGGAGACCAGGTGATGCCGCTATTCTGCGTATGTAGAATACGCCCGTTGGTGCCGACAGCCCAGCCGTCTGTGTTATTCAGAAAAAAAAGGTCGTTGAAATAGCGTGGATAAGCGGCGGTATTGTTTTGATAAGTGGCCGTCCAGGTTTGTGCGCCATTAGAAGTGCGCAAAAGAAATTCGTCGTTGCCGAGGAAAAAGAAACCTGTTGCCACGCCCGAAGTGGGCGTAAAAAAATGCAACTCTGTGATGCTGCTCCCCAAAAAAGGGATATCGTCGGCGACGAGCGGAAAATTGCTCCAGGCCATGCCCCCATTGGTACTGCGCAGTGTTCCATTGCTACTGCCGATAAACCAGGTATTTGGGTCAACAGCATAAGCGCTTTCCAAAAAAGCGTTGCTTCCCGTTTGAACGGGTGCCCATTGTGCCCAGAGGGAGATGGGGAAACACAGAATAATCAGTAACCGGAAAGTATTGAGCATATGGAATCTTATTGTGTATACCTGTAGTCAAAAACAAATTTAATGCCTGAAACGTTTGGTTTCTACCGCTCGCAACCCGCCAGTTTCCCCAGCAACACCTGCCGCTCCGCCTCCAGTTCCACCAGTTCCAGCGCCTGCCGGTAACAACCCAACGCCAGTGCCGGCGAATTATTTTTGACATAAAAATCGCCCAATGCAGTGTGGTATAAATAGTGCCCGGACAGCCCTTCGATGTTCAGCAAAGCCTCGATACCGGCTGCCGGACCGTCGGCGTACCCGAGCGCGATGGCGCGGTTGAGCGCTACAAAAGGCGAGGGACTGATTTTCAACAGCAGTTCGTAGCAGTAAAAAATGGCTTTCCAGTTCGTTTGTTGAAAGGTCGGCGCCGAAGCATGGTAAGAGGCAATGGCCGCCTCGATGTGGTACTCGCTCATTTCATTGCGTTGGGCCGACCGTTGCAGGTGTTCGTATCCGAGCGCGATCATGGGGCGGTTCCACAGGCTGCGGTCCTGGTGTTCGAGCAGGATAATTTCGCCGGCCGTATTCAGGCGGGCATCGAAACGCGAAGCCTGGAAGCACATCAGCGCCTGAAGGGCATGGGTTTTGGGCAGGTCACTAAGGCGGTGGCGCGTCAGCAAGCCGCCCAGTCGCAGGGCTTCTTCACAGAGTTCGCGGCGGATAACGGCCGACCCGGACGATGATTTGTACCCTTCACTGAACAGCAGGTAAATGGCCAGCAGTACAGCATCGAGCCGGCTCAGCAGTTCCTCGCCCATTGGCGCTTCCAGAGCAAGGCGCTCCAGGCGGATTTTTTCTTTGGCCCTAAAAAGGCGTTTGCTTACCGTTTCCTCTGACAACAAAAAAGCGGCGGCAATTTCCCGGATACTCAGACCGCAGAGGGTGCGCAACATGAGCGTGAGTTGCGACTCATATGGAATGGCCGGGTGACAACAGGCGAACATCATGCGCAATTGCGCGTCCTCGATTTCGCCGTCGAGGAAAAACGCGTCCAGCCAGGCATCGGAGTTCAGGTTTTGTTGCGTTGTTTCTGCAAAACCTTGCGCAACATTTGTCCTGAAATTGCGCTCCCTGCGCAAAAAGTCGATGGTTTTGTTCTTCGCCGTCCGATACAACCAGGCCCTGGGCTGCTCGGGCAAACCGTGCATTTTCCAGGATTCGTATGCCGTCAGCAAAGTGTCCTGCACAATGTCTTCCGCTATTTCCACCTGCGCCAGGCCAAACAAACGCAGCAACACGGAAAGCATCTTTCCCGACTCGTGCCGGAAAAGATGCGTTGTGGTGTCGTGGATGTTTTGCTCCATGTTTGGTGTTTTTGTGTTTTAGGGTTTTTGTGTTTTGGAGGCGCTGCCTTTGGTGTTTGTGACAATTCAAAATCCAATGTTACGCGAAAAACGCATTTTTTGTTTCTTTAAACCCAAACCAAGGGCTGGTACTCTAAAACACAAAAACCCTAAAACACAAAAACACCACCCCCTAGTTAAAAACCATCAGCTTCCGCACTTCCACCGAGCCTTCCATATCAAAAATTGGGCAACCTTTGGCGGCTTCCACGGCTTCGGCTTCGTTTTCCGCCTGCATGAGCAGGTAGCCGCTCACCAGTTCCTTACTTTCGACATAAGGGCCGTCGGTGATCGCCTTTTTGGAGCCTGTCAGGATTTTACCCTGTTGTTCCAGTGCATCGGAACCGATCAGTTTGCCTTGTGCCGCAATACCGCCGATCCAGGCGCCCCATTGATCCAGAGAGGCTTGCATGTCTTCGGGCGACATCGATTGGTAGGCTTCTTCGCTGGTAGGGGTGTTGCGGAAAATCATCATGTACTTGTCCATAATCAGGATAGTTTTTTTGTGAAAAAAGTGATCGTTAGCGCCTTTCAGTTAAAAGACAACCCGATGACGATTGACGTGACAGTTTTCGGACAATGATTGGGAATTTTTTTTCAGTCGTGCCTGGTCTACAACCGGAAGGGCTGTTAAGATCGGTCTTTTTTGCATTGTACATTGGTAATTGAACATTGAAAATTGGACATTTTTTAAATTTTAAATAAAAAATGTCCAATTTTCAATGTTCAATTACCAATGTACAAGCACATCCCGGAACAGCGTTCCGGGTTACACAAAGAGTGACGGGAATCCCTTTTGCAGCAATTCCAGTTTCCCTTCCAGGAAAATCAAGGGGTGTTCGGCGATATCTTCCGACACATCTCCGGGATAAAGAAAAGCCCGGTCGCGAAAAATGTCGCGCAATTCGGCAGTATCCAGCGCATTCAATTTTCCGGCAAACAATTCGGCGCGTTCGAAGCAGTATTGCAGGCGGTCTACCAGAAATTGCAAATCGCGGATCCAGATCACGGTGTCTTTGGGGAGCACCTGGAACAGCGATACTTTCTGGTCCTGCCGGAAACGGGTGTTCAGGTTGGGTACAATGGCGACCCGGCTGAGTTGCTGCTGACTGAGTTGGGTAAGCGGGTCGAAGGTTTTGATTTTTTCCACCTCGTCGTCGAACAGTTCGATGCGGTAAGGCAGTTCATTGCCGTAAGAAAACAGGTCGACAATGCCGCCCCGAATGCTGAACTGACCGGGCTCGTACACAAAATCCGTGCGTTCGAACCCGTATTCGATGAGCACCTGCATCACGAAATCCACATCCAGTTTTTCGCCTTGTTGTATTTCGATGCGGCTTTTCAGTAGTATTTCAGGTTTTACGACTTTTTCAAAAAGCGCTTCGGGGTAGGTAACGATGATGGTACTCTGGCCCGCAACGCCAGTGGAGCCGGTCACTTTGCTCACCAGTTCGCTGCGCTGCAACATCTGTGTCGGGTGCAGGTCGTCAAAAAAAGCGGGGCGTTTGAAGGAATCGGGGAAGAAATATACGGCCTGATCGGGCAGCAATCCGTCTATGTCATTGTGCCGGTAAGCAGCCTCTTCTTTTGCATTGGCAATAAATAGGTGTGTGGAAGTTTTGGGCCGGCGCAGCAGCGCGGTAGCCGACAGGACAAAAGACTCCTGCGCTCCGGTGAGTCCTGCCAATTGCAAACGCAGCGGAGTGGATTGATTTTCAAGATTTTGGGCGATTTTCACTACCGCCGGGTGCTTGCGGTAGGCCTCAAGAAGGTGCTGTAGATTACTCATTTTCGGTACGCGAAGGTAGTCTTTTGGATGGAAAAGTTGATATCAAAAGGCACACGGATTAGAGGGATTGGACACGGATTTTTTTACCACATAGTTTACAGTAGGATTTTCACATAGATCACATAAAAAAATTACCACAAAGGTGCCGTGTGGTAAAAAAATCCGTGTCCAATCCCTCTAATCCGTGTGCCTTTTATCCCAATAAAAATCGCCGGAGCGATCAGGAATCGGACTCCGGCGAAAACCGTAGTGAGCAGACAGCATACGGACTGTCTTAAGGAAATAGGGCAATAAGTAAAGGGCAAAATTGCGGGCAGCAAAGGCACTGAAAGCCAGTGCATTACACAAGATGTTGTGCTGACAAATTTTGGCCGGTTACTTAAATAAGGTAGGTGTGTGGAAATCAGTCCAGCGGTTCCTGCGAAATACTTCGAATTCGTTGGAGGAGAGCCTGGGAGGCCCTTGGTTGGGGCAGGTTGGACTTGATGAAATGGCGGAAATTTTCTTCTTCCGGGGATTCAGGGAGTCTTGGGGTGGGTTTTTGGTGGAATATTTTTTCTTCCGTAAAAGTTTGATCGTTGGGTTGCTGTTCTATGCCGAGAGGGGTGGTGGAATACGATGAGACTGCTATGCTTTGCTTGGCAGCGAGATTACCGGTGGATTTGAGTGAATTTTTCATTGTCAGAAAAGTTGTTGTCATCGTCTCAAGGCCAGGCTTGCTGCCACGCACATTTGCTGTCATTGCGAAGCCGGAGTCGCCGAGGTGTTGTATACGGGTGCCAACCGGTACACAACAAGCATCAGTTGATCCTTGCCAATTGTTAAACTTCGCGATGGAAGAAAACGTGGGGGAGCAGGCAATAGAGAAAGCCTGCTGACCTACCATAAGACGTTGACTGGTGAAAAACATTGTTGTTGAAAAAAATTGAGTGAGCGTTGAAGTTTGTGTGGCAGTCGTCCATCCGTACTACCTGCTGTAGAACAAAAGCGGGTTTGCGGCGGCAGGCTGTAAACCATACCGAGCAAACCCGCTCTATTTTTTAAGGTGTTGCAGAAGGTGCTGCGTCATCGGCAGTGGCGCCGTCGTCGTCCTGAACGTTATAACCATGACCTGCTGCGTATTCGCGCAGGCGGTCGGCCAGTACGTTGCGGGCGCGGTGCAGTCGCGAGCGAACCGTTCCGATCGGAATTTCGAGCAATGCGGCGATTTCCTCGTACGTGAAATCTTCCATGTCGAGCAATACCACTGCGCGGAAAGCCGGTGTCAGCGAGTTGAGGGCAAAAGTCACCTCGTCGCCCAACAACTGGCCGCCCATTTCTTCATGCAAATCGAAGTACCGTGTCGAAGCCGGTTCATCCTCGTTGTGGTACACCACGATATCTTCGTAGTCTACTTTGTAAGGCTGACTTTTGCGGCTGCGGTACTCGTTGATAAATGCATTGCGGCAGATGCGGAACAGCCATGCCTTGGCATTGGTGTCTTCCGTATACCGGCCGATGAAGCGCCATGCTTTCAGATATGTTTCCTGCACGAGGTCTTCGGCTTGTGTGGCATCTGTAGTCAGGCGGTAAGCAAACGCGTACAGCGCATCGGCGAGCGGCAGGAACTCCAGCTCGTAGGTACGTTGGTGGCGCGTCTGCGCAGTGTTATTGGCTGTGTAAAATAAAGTAGCCATTTTGAATTGGGTTTTGTTATTCGCGCTGCAAAGTTGAGCGACAAAATGGCTCAACGCAAGGGGGAAGGAGGAAGTTCCCGAAAATAAATTTTTTTTCGTGTTTAGTTTTGTGTGTTTAGTGGTGTGTGTTTAGTGTTTAGGGTGCTTTGCTCTTGGCAATACTTATTAGTACAACCAAGAGCAAAGCACCCTAAACACTAAACACTAAACACACACCACTAAACACTACTTCTTGTATGAAGCAAAAAATCCCCGCCACCGCATTTGCAGCACCCCGAGCATAGCCTCCCGGATAATGTGCAGCGACATTTTGGATTGTCCTTTTTCCCGGTCTTTAAACGTGATGGGCACTTCTTTGACCGTAAAACCGAGGCTGCGGGCGGCAAATTTCATTTCAATCTGGAAAGCATAGCCGATAAACCGGATTTTATCCAGATCGATGGTATCCAACACGGCACGCCGGTAACAAATAAATCCGGCAGTAGGGTCGCTTACAGGCATCCAGAGGATGAGGCTGGTGTACAGCGAAGCCCCGCGCGACAGGAAAATACGGTCCCAGGGCCAGTTTTCGAGTTTTCCTCCCTTACAATAACGCGAACCGACGGCCACATCGGCGCCGTCGTTGCGGCACTTGTCGAGCAGGCGCACGAGGTCCGCAGGATTGTGCGAAAAGTCGGCATCCATTTCAAAAAAATAGTTGTAACCGCGTTTCAATCCCCACCGGAAGCCGGCGATGTAGGCCGTACCGAGCCCGAGTTTGCCCCGGCGTTCGAGCAGGTGCAGGCGATCACCGAACAGTTTGGTCCGCTGCAAATCCTGCACAATCTGAGCGGTGCCATCCGGCGAGCCGTCATCTACGATCAAAATATGGAAGTGTTCCGGCTGGTTAAAAACAGCACGGATAATGGCTTCAATATTTTCCCGTTCGTTGTAGGTCGGTAT
>JADLCC010000573.1 GCA_020847425.1 Saprospiraceae bacterium | reverse complement strand
TCAAGACACCCCCTGACTGTGCTACGGACATCCAGCGCAGCAAATCCGCCCGATTGGTTTCCAAACGGCTGATATTCAGGTGCGTACCCAGTTTGGTCGGCTCGGTCAGTTGTTGTACGGAACCGTCGAAATGAGCGACCGTTCCGCTTCCGGCCCGGAAATGTATGTTGTTGGTTTGCAGGTTTTCGAGCCAGCCATTCAGGTTGCCCGACACTTCGTAAGGCATGTCGCTCAGTTGCGCCATTGCCTGGTTTTCCTGCGGCGGGAGCAGGATGATCAGATCGCCGATGACACCTTTGACCTGCCGCAATTGTACCTGCATGCGGTCGAAAGTAGCCAGTTTGTTTTTGAACAGCAGCACATCGCCGTCGAGACTGGTTTGATTCAGGCGGGCTACGGCATTTTTGATCTCAATACTTCCAGGCGTCACGCGGGCGACGGCCTTCAGCGTGTGTACCTGCAAACCACTTTTGTCGGAACCGGAGAGCGCATCGGCCTGTACATACAGCGTGTCGTTTTGAAACGAAAAATCGGGCAGTTCGGCGTTGAGTTGACCGAGGTCCAGATCGCCGGCATTAAAATGTCCCGGGGTGGGGGAGACGGCCGGATCGCGATAGGCCAGGACACTATTTTCTACCCGTACGCCTTGCGCCTGAATGGCCAGAATGTCGTTGGCTGAACGAAGTTGGAGATGGTCGAGTAATGTTTTTTCCAGTGTAGCATCCACGCTCATTTCAGGTGTAACATAGAGGAGATGCGAACGGCTGATGTCGCCGCCTTTTAACAGCAGGCCAAATGATGGAGCAGGTTTGCCGTCATGGGGAGATTTTTTCTTTTGCACCAACCGGATGTCGGAATTGGCCAGTCGAAAGCCGTCCAGTTCAAATTGCAGGGTTTCCAGGTCCGCTTTAGTAATGATTGTTTCCGCCGTGCCTATCCTTGCCTGCGTGGTGCTTTCCGTATCCTCATCCAGCAACAGGAAATGCACGTTTTTGAGTTTTAATGCAGTCAGGTCGAGTTGTAATTTCCATGGAGAAGCAGTGGTGTCGGCTGTTGTGGTCGTATCGGGACTGGAAAAGGCCTGAACAACAAAATCGAAATTGTACAAACTGTCTTTGTGGTGGAGATAGGCGCTCGCATCTTCCAGAATGACTTCCTCCAACTCGATGGTTTGATTCAGCAGTTTCCACATGCCGATCGAAATCACCAGGCTGCCTACCCGCGCCAGCGTATCTCCCTGCTGGTCCTCCAGTAAAAAATTTTCCAGCGAAAGATCATAAGGGAAGCGCAGTCTGATAGCGCCTACTTCTACGCGCGTGCCGAGTTTTTCCTGTAAAAAAGATTCAGCCTCCCGGGTGATGCGCTGCTGCACTACCGGTAAGGAGAGCGCATACATCGCCACTACAACCAGCACAAGTAAAGTGCCGAGCGCATACACTGCGAAACGCAAGAGTTTTCGCCAGCGGCTGATTGTGGGTATAGTGTTTTTCATTCGTTTTGTTATTCCCTGACAATCTGCAAGTTACATTTTAATCAGTACAAAGCAATTTCCGCACAGCCAAATGGAAAGGAAGGCAGGTACTCGCCCATTCTCTTAACAAACTGGTGCCAAACATAGGTGCTGAAGAAGGGAGAATTCATTTGTCTATGAAGATCGTTCATTCGAGTGAATTGGTATTCAATGGAACACGGATTTGAAGGATGAGACACGGACACAATATCATAAAAAATCCGTGTCTCATCTTTTAAATCCGTGTTCTTTTCTTGAATCCGTGTTCTTATTTATCCAAATTGAGATCAAAAATAAAAAGGTGCTCTGGAATGCTGCTTAAATCGAACACACGGGGCCGGGGTGTTTTTTGCCCAATTTGAGGCATTTCCGATCCCACGGATGCCCAAAACTGCGCGCCTTGCTCCAGGTGAAGCCGCTCTATCACTTCAGGTTTCAAAGCGGCTTCTTCCACCGACCAGCCCCGGCGAGCCGCACGGTATAATATCTTCGGATTCCGGCAATCCAGTTGTTGATAAGTAGAAATGACCAGTGCGTCTTTGGGTGTGTTTTCCCGGATCAAACGCCCGATTTCCACGTGATCTGCCGCCACCTGGTAGTAGTAGTTTTCGCAAAACATCCAGTTGGCTGTTGCCATCAGGCCAAAAAACAGCAGCAACCGGTACGGTTTTGTCGCAGCCGCCGTTTGCAGGCCCCTGGCGCACAGTATTGCCACGGGCGCCAGCAGCGGCAGTTGGTAGTAATTGTGCACAAAATTCAGGTTAAAAAAGATCAGCACATAAGCGACCAGTGCCAGCATCCAGATCATCAGGAAACGAACATTGGGAAGTTGTTTCAAACCACGCCAGCCCAGCAGAAAAAAGGCTATGCCGCCAATTCCTGCGACTTCCAGGATGCCCCGCTGCAACAACACCCACCAGGGATATAGCGACAATCGCTGCTGCAACGTACCAAAATACCACGAAGCACTTTGGGTCATTTTCCGGTAATGCAGGATGTAATCGAGGTTGGGTGCTGCGCTATTGATCTCGTTGACGTGCTGCTGCCAAAGCCAGAAAGCCAACAAAGCAATCAAATAAAATCCCCCCGTACGAATAACCCAGCCCAGTGCTTTTTGCTGCATGGCAAAAAACAGCATCGGTAACGCAAAGTAAAAAGCGTAAGGCGCTTTAATGACAAATGCCAGCGTCGCAAACAGGCTGCTGAGG